>JAJTXO010000350.1 GCA_021463315.1 Caldilineales bacterium
CCCCGTCACCCGTTCACCGTTCCCCGTCACCCGTTCACCGTTAACCGTTGACCGTTCACCGTTAACCATTGACCGTTCCCCCTCCCACACCGCTGGCGCCTCACGCAGCCAGTCCGGCTCTTCCAGCGCGAAGGGCGAGTCGCTGCTCATGCCGTCGCCGTCATCGTCGCCATAGCCGACATCGTCAGCCGCGTCGGCCAGGCGCAGGCTAGAGCGCGGCGCGGCCGCGGCCAAGGGAGCGGGCGCGGCCGCGGGTCGATGGTGGCCGTTGCCGTCCGTGAACAGCGGCGCGGCCCGCAAAGCCGCGTAGGGGTCGCTCTCGTCCGCGGCCAGCGCACGGGTGACGTAGGTCTGCACCGTGTCGCACAGCACGTTGACCGACTCGCTGCGCTTCTCGGCCTTGCCGCGCACCAGCACGATGCGATCCTGCACCCACAGTTCCTTGGTCTCCTCCCAGGTGCGGGGGAAGACCACCACGTCGCACTGGCCTTGCAGGTCTTCCAGCGTGACGAAGGCCATGCGATCCCCCTTTTTGGTGGTGATCTGGTTGACGCGCACCACGTTGCCGGCCAGCACCACCGTCTTGCCCACCTGCGCCTCGCCCAGCTCGCCACAGGTGCAGGTCACCACGCCGCTCAGGTCCACAGCCATCTGCTGCAAGGGATGCGACGAGACGTAAACCCCCAACAGCTCCTTCTCCATCTCCAGCCGCTGCTTGGGATTCAGCGGCGGGACTGCGGGCAAGGTCAGCGCCGGGGCAAAGCTGGGCGCGGCGCTTTCCAGGCCGCCGCCGAACAGATCGAACATGCTGAGCTGGCCAGCCTCCTCGGCCTCGTGGCGCGAGCGGCTGACGCCGATCATCTGCTCCATCCCCTCCAGCAACTGGGCGCGCTCGCCGAACTCGTCCAGCGCGCCCACCTTGATCAGACACTCCAGCGCCTTCTTGCCCACCTTGCGCAGATCCACCCGTTCGCACAGCGCCTCCAACGCCGGGAAAGCGCCCGCCTGGCGGCCGGCCAGGATCGCCTCCACCGGCCCCTCGCCCACGTTCTTGATCGCGGCCAGGCCATAGCGGATCGCCGCGCCGGGCGGCACCGGGAAGGGATAGGCGATGTGCAGATCGCGGCTGGCTGGCGTCGCGTCGGCCGCGCCCTCTTCCACGGTGAAGTTGAAGGCGCTGGCGTTGACATCGGGCGGCAACACCTCGATGCCCATGCGCCGCGCCTCGGTGATGTAGTAGGCCACCTTCTCCGGGTTGTCCCGCTCCACGTAGAGCATGGCGGCCATGTATTCCAGCGGATAATGCGCCTTGAGGTAAGCCGTCTGCACGCAGATCACCGCATAGTCGGCGGCGTGGGCGCGGTTGAAGCCATACCGGGCAAAGCCCATCAGCGCATCCCAGATCGCGTCCGCGTCCTGGCGCTTGATCCCGGAGCGCTCGGCGGCCCCGCGGGCAAAGATCTCGCGGTGCTGCTGCAGCGTCTTCTCCGACTTCTTGCTGATCGCGCGCCGCACGTTGTCCGCCTCGCCAGCCGTATAGCCGGCGATTTCGGTCAGCAGCAAAATCACCTGTTCTTGATAGACACAGACTCCGTAGGTTTCTGCCAGGATCGGCTCCAGCGCGGGATGAACATATTCCGCCTCCTTCCGGCCGTGCATCACAGCCACATATTCGGGGATGAAATCCATCGGTCCCGGCCGGTAAAGGCTGATCGCGGCCACGATGTGGTTGAACTCGCGCGGCTGCATCTCGGTCAACATGCGGCGCAGCCCGGCCCCTTCCACCTGGAACACCCCCGACACCTCGCCGCTGCTCAGCAGCTTGTAGCTCTCCACGTCGTCCAGCGGGATGTTGTCCAGCGTCCAGGTCACGCCGTGCCGCTGA
This sequence comes from Caldilineales bacterium, assembly GCA_021463315.1. Taxonomy (GTDB): domain Bacteria; phylum Chloroflexota; class Anaerolineae; order JAAEKA01; family JAAEKA01; genus JAAEKA01. The sequence goes on from JAJTXO010000350.1 coordinate 1,886, forward strand.
TGGATCAGCTTGGTGGCTTCGCGCATCACCGTCAGCGTGGCCAGCCCCAGGAAATCGACCTTCAGCAGGCCGATGCTCTCGCAGATGGGAAACTCGAACTGGGTGACGGCCTCGGTGATCACCGCCTTCTGCGGCCGCATCACGGGCAGATACTCGGTCAGCGGCTGGTCGGTGACGATGACGGCCGCGGCGTGGGTGCTGGCGTGGCGGGCCACCCCCTCCAGCGCGCTGGCGGTGTCCAGCAGCTCCCGCACCTTGACATCGCCCTGGTAGAGCTCGATCAGCTCCGGCACGGCCAGCTCCGGCTTCTTCTCGTCCTTGCCCAGGCATTGCTCGATGGTCACCGGCTTGCCAGGGATGGCCGGAATCTGCTTGGCGATGCGGTCCACCTCGCCCAGCGGGATGTCCAACACCCGCGCCACATCGCGCACGGCCGCGCGCGCCTTCATGCGGCCAAAGCTGACGATCTGCGCCACATGCTCCGCGCCGTACTTGTCGATGGTGTAGCGAATCATCTCCTCGCGCTGGTCGTCGGGGAAGTCCAGGTCGAAATCGGGCATGGTGACCCGGCCGGGGTTCAGGAAGCGCTCAAAGACCAGGTTGTTGCTCAGCGGGTCGATGCCGGTGATGCCGGTGGCGTAGGCCACGATGGAGCCGGCGCCGGAGCCGCGCACATTGTACCAAATGCCCCGGCCGCGGGCATAGCGACACATATCCGCCACGATCAGGAAATAGACGTCGAAGCCCATCTGATGGATGATCTTCAGCTCGTGTTCCTTGCGCGCCTGCACCTCCGCGTCGCCGGCCCGGCCATCGAAGCGCCAGCGCAGCCCCTCCTCGGTCATCTGGCGCAGATAGCTCTCGTAGCTATGGCCCTCCGGCACGTCGGTGTTGGGCAGGTGGAACTGCTTGTCCTCCAGGTCCACTTGACACATCTCGGCAATGCGCAGGGTGTTGGTGAACGCGCTCTCGGGCAGGTCCACCAACGGGCGAAACGCGTCGCGCATCTCCAGGCCGCTCTTCAGATAGAAGCTGCCGCCGGGCATGCGCATGCGGTCGGCCTGGCTGAGCAGGGAACTGGTCTGCACGCACAGCAACACATCGTGGTAGCGCGCGTCCTCCGGCTCCACGTAATGCACGTCGTTGGTCGCCACCAGCCCCACATCGTGCCGCCGGGACCAATCCAGCAGGGTCTTGTTGACCTCGCGCAGCGCGGGGATGTCATGCTCCTGCAGCTCGATATAGAAGCGCTCCTTGCCGAACAGGTCCAGATACCAGTGCAGCCGCTCCAGGGCCAGCTTCTCCTGCGGCCGCGCGCCCTTTTCGCTGTTGAGCAGCGCCGGCACCTCGGCCCCCAGGCAGCCGGTGGTGCAGATCAGCCCCTCGCTGTGTTGGGCCAGGTAGTCGGCGTCGATGCGCGGCCGGTAGTAGTAGCCCTGCATCTGCGCGTCGGAGCAGATCTTGAGCAGGTTTCTGTAGCCGGTCTGGTTCTGGGCCAGCAGCAGCAGGTGGTGACGGTCCTTGTCGAGCTGCGCGTCCCGGCCGGCCATCGGCCGGCCCCAGCGGGTGATGTAGGCCTCCACGCCGATCACCGGGTGGATGCCGGCCCCCTTGGCCGCGCGGAAGAAGGGGATCACCCCATGCATGGTGCCGTGATCGGTCAGCGCCAGCGCGGGCTGCCCCAGCCGCTGGGCGCGCTGCACCAGCTTCTCGACCCGCCCCAGGCCGTCGAGCAGCGAGAACTCAGAGTGAACGTGGAGATGGACGAAATCGTTGGACATGGGGAGCACACAACAGGTGACGCACCGACGGGTGACGTATAATTCACGAAGTGTAGATCAAAGGATAGTGCTCTGGGTGTTCCAACGAGTCCAGATGCAGGTCGACGTCTAGGGCGGACCAGTATAAGTGATCGGGCTGAGGTAGCTCGACAGCCAGGATTTCCGCAATCGTAGCGTTACGGAACCAGGGGAAGTCGTCAAATGCGAGATAGTATTCTCGGTCATGGATCATGAGCCAGAAACCATGCTTCGAGATGTTGAGCACTTCAGCTTGGACTGCCAAAATGGCGTCGCCAGTGATCGACAATGTCATCTTTGCGCTCCTCAATAATATCTTGTATGACCTCGATCTCTCTCTTCGACAAACCGTGGCTTCTGGCCAGCGAGATGGTAGGCTCGATCCAAAACTTGGCCTCGCCGCGACCGGAATGGACATGCACATGCATTCGTGGTTCCTCTCGAGAGAAAAAGAAAAACCGAAATCCTTGTTTCTGAAATACCGTTGGACTCATCTTCCCACTCCCAGGTTTGCGTTGACGGCATTATAGCACTACTGGCATCCTCCCGCTAGTTGCCAATCGCGGTGTATCACCCGTCTGGTGCCGGCGCCAGTTGGGCGCGTCGCCAGCCGCGCAGAGAGTTGACCAGGTACAGCCCCTGGCAGCGCGCCAGGTCATCCAGCGTCAGCGCCCGCGCCTCCACCGCGCCGGACTCCAGCAGCTCCGCGCGCAACACGCCGGCCAGCAGCCCGCTGCTCACCGGCGGCGTCACCAGCCGGTCCTCCAGCGCCAACACGACGTTGGCCGTGGTGGTCTCGGTCAGCTCGCCGCGCTCGTTCCACAGCAGCACGTCGTCGCAGTCAGGCCGGCTGCGCCGCGCCGCATCGTAGACCGCGCGCCGCGTGGTCTTGTGATAGAGAAACAGATCGGCGGAGTCCACCGGCTTCAGGGCCAGCCCCAGCCACACCGGCTGCGCAGCTCCCGCAGGAGCTGGCGCCAGCGGCGCGGTCTCTACGCGGCAGCGGCCAGCCTGATCGACCAGCAGGCGCACGCGCTGCGGCTGGTTGGGCAGTGTGACCGCGGCCTGGGCCAGCGCCTGCTGGGCCTGCGCCAGATCGAGGGGAATGGCGAAATAGGTGGCCGAGTCGCGCAGCCGTTGCAGATGGCGCTCCAGCAGGAAGTAGCCCTCTGCCGGCGTCCAGCACAGCGTCTCCAGCAGGTCGAAATCGGCCGGCTGCGCCGTCAACACCCGCGCCTTCAGCAGGCATTCTTCGTACTCGCGGTCAGCGTCCGAGTCCCACACCACGCCGCTGCCCACGCCGTAAGTGGCCCGGCGTTCCTGTCGGTCCACCACCACGGTGCGAATG
>JAJTXO010000351.1 GCA_021463315.1 Caldilineales bacterium
TTCCAAAGTCACGGGGAAGGTGTCGCCCACGGCCAGGTCGCGGGTCAGGCCGATCAGCATGATGTGCAGGCCGCCAGGCTTGAGCTCCACCTGACCGCCGGCTGGCGTCTCGATGCCTCCCTCGACCTGCTGCATACGCATCACGTCCCCTTCCATCCTGGTCTCGTGGATCTCCACGCTGTGGGCTACATCGGTTTTGGCGCTGACCAGCCGGTCGCTGGCCGCGCTGGGATTGCTCAGCGTCATGTAAACTGCGCTGGTGGCGCCGCCATGCTGCATGGCGTTGCCCTGCGCCGCGTCGCCGGCCATCATCTTGGCTGGCCGGGCCCAGACGTTCTGGCCGCTGATGCCCTGGCCGGCTGCGGGCGAGGCGGCTGGCGTCGGGCTGCATGCAGCGACCAACAACCATGCCAGCAGCGCGGCAAGGGCAGCGCCAGCGCGGTGGGAGGTGTTTTTCTTTGTGTGCATGATCGTCTTCCTGGTGCCGTGAAGTGGGTTTGGCCGCGTCCCTGGAGGTGGCCGCGGGCGTGGGTGGAAACCGGACCGAGCGGTGAAATGTATCTCAGGTGATTTATAGCACGCCCTGGAAGATGTGTCAAAACGCACAACCGGCGGAGGGACAGAAACCAGGATTTGTGCCAGCACGATTTTTGCACAGGCGTGAATTTCGATGGTAAAACATGATCTGCATCATAAGTTTTTCTTCTGAACTCTGTTATGATGTTGGCGCAATTTTCGCCCCGGAGTACAAACTATGGCCGAACGAAACAACGCCCGGACAATGGTGTTTCTGCTGGCGTCGCTGTGGCTGGCGCTGGTTGGCATGCATCTGGTGTCGCAGCCCGCGCGTGCTCAGGAAACCCCTCTGCCGTCAGGGGCTGCCAGCCCTGACAACGCCACCTGCCTCACCTGCCATCGCCAAGAGGGCCTGCATCTGACCTTTTCTACGGGAGAGGTGTTGCCTGTCACCACGGACGAACGGGTGTTGCAGGACTCTGTGCATGCTGAGCTGAGCTGCCAGGAGTGCCACACCGATATCGTCGGCTATCCCCACGGCGAGTTGCCGGCCGACAGCTTCCGCGAGCTGCAGGTCTTCTACAGCCAGAGCTGCGCCAACTGTCATGACCAGCAGGCCATGCAGGAGGTGGACAGCATCCATGCCCAGCTCCGCGCGGCCGGGGTCAGCGAGGCGGCCGTCTGCGCCGATTGCCATGGCGGCCACCAGGTCCAGCCCATTGCGCGCGAACGGCATCCTGAGGTCTCCACCACCGCATCCGCGGAGATCTGCCAGCAGTGCCACAGCGGGATCTACGATCAGTTCATCGCCAGCGTCCACGGGCAGGCCTTGGCAGAGGGCAACGCGGATGTGCCGACCTGCACCACCTGCCACCCGGCGCACACGGCCACCGACCCGCGCACGCTGGAGTTTCGCCTGCGCTCGCCGGAGATGTGCGGAAGCTGCCACGCGGACCAGGCGTTGATGGCCAAATACGGCATATCCACCGACGTGTTCACCACCTATGTGGCCGATTTCCACGGCACTACCGTCATGCTGTTCGACAAGACGCATCCCGGCCAGGCTACCAACAAGGCGGTGTGCATCGACTGTCACGGCGTTCACGACATTGCGCCGGCCACCCGAGACAGCGCGCAGATCCAGGCCAATATCCTGCCCCGCTGCCAGGAATGCCACCCTGACGCGTCGGCCAACTTCGCCGCCAGTTGGTTGGGCCACTATGCGCCTAACATGGAAACTGCTCCCCTGGTGACGGCCGTCACCTGGTTCTATCGCCTCCTGATCCCGGCTGTGGTGGGCTTTTTCGTGGTCTACATCGCGCTGGACGCCTATCGGCACATCCAGGATCGGCGGCAGCGCCATCAGAAGGAGGCACAGGCATGAGCGACCGCACCCAACACTTTGTGCGCTTTCTGGTCAGCGATCGCGTCCTGCATTTGCTGTTGCTGACCTCCTTCAGCATGTTGGCTCTGACCGGCCTGGTGCAGAAATATGCTGATGCTGGCATCTCGATCGCACTGATCCGGGTCATGGGCGGCATCGAGCAGACGCGCGTCTTCCATCACACCTTCGCCGTGATCCTGATCCTGACCTCCATCGCCCACGCGGTGCAGGTGGGCTATCGCGTCTTTGTGCAGCGCAAGTCGATGAGCATGCTGCCCACCCTGAGCGATATCACCGACTTCTTCACCGCCATCAAGTACAACGTGGGGCTGAGCAAGCAGCGGCCTCACTTCCCCCGCTTCAACTTCATGGAGAAGATCGAGTACTGGGCGGTGGTGTGGGGCACTGTCCTGATGACCATCACCGGCTATGTGCTGTGGAATCCGATCCTGATCACGCAATATCTGCCTGGTGAGGTGGTGCCGGCGGCCAAGATCGCCCATGGCCTGGAGGCGGTGCTGGCGGTGTTGTCGATCATCACCTGGCACGTCTATTACGTCCATGTCAAGATATTCAACAAGAGCATCTTCACCGGCAAGATCAGCGAAGAGGAGATGGAGGAGGACCACCCCAAGGAGCTGGAGCGGATTCGCCAGGGCAAGGTCTGGAAGCCTGTCGAGCCGGAGGTCCGCTACAGCCGGCTGAAGCTCTATGCGCCGCTGGCCACCCTCTTCGTGCTGGTGTCGGTGCTGGCCACCTGGCGCTGGCTGACGGCTGAGACCACGGCCATCACCACCGTGCCGCGCGCAGCTATCGAGGAACAGGCCTATCAGCCGGTGCTGCCCACCCCGCGCGCGGTCCGGCTGGAGGTCACGCCCCAGCCCACGCCGCTGCGGGTGCTGCACATCGCCAGCGACGCTTCCGGCGAGGAGTCTGGGGAGACCGCGGCCGGCGGGCTGGCACAGATACCGCATCCGGTCGATGGGGCCTACAGCCAGTGCCAGACCTGTCACGCCTCCACCAGCGCCATGCGGCCCGCGCCAGCCAACCACGACGCGTTCACCAACCAGCAATGCACCACCTGTCATGCGGTGGCTGCGGCCTCACCCGACGCGGCCGTGGCCATGATCATACCCACCATTCAGCATCGGGTCAGCGACGACTGGGCGCAGTGCAGCGTCTGCCACGCGGTCGAGGGTGGCATGCGTCCCATGCCCACCGACCACACGGTGTTCCAGGAGACCCAGTGCCTGACCTGCCATCGCACCGGCGATGCGCCAGCCATGCTGCCCGCATCGACGATCCGGCACCGAATCACCGGCGACTGGGCGCAGTGCAGCCTGTGCCACGCCATCGAAGGGGGGATGCGCCCGATGCTGGCCGATCACGCATCCTTCCAGGAGACCGAATGTCTGACCTGCCATCGGCTGGAAGGAGGCGACCAATGAGCCTTCGTCTGACCTCCCTCGCGGCCGGCCTGGCGCTGCTGCTGGCCATCCTGGTGCTGCCGGGGCTGGCCCAGGCCCAGGCGCCTGAGCCGCATCAGGCCATCCAGGAGTACACCGGGCCAGCCACCTGCGAGATGTGCCACGCCAACGTCACCAACGATGTGATCCACAGCGCCCATTACACCTGGGAAGGCAAGCTGGAGCAGTACAGCCCGGTGGCCGCCAGCACCGCGGCCATCAACTGGCTGGGCATGCTGAACGAGAAGCTGGACATCCCCGGCGGCTGCGGCCGTTGCCACATCGGCAGCGGCGCGCTGCCCACGTCGCCCGAAGAAGTCACCGCCGAGGCCAGGGCGGGCATCGACTGCCTGATCTGCCATTCGCCGATCTACGACACCAGCCTGCGCTTCCCGGTGCAGGATGCCAGCGGCGCCTGGGCGCTGACCCAGGATCGCACGCTGCTGGCCGCGCGCCAGGCCCAGCGGCCGGCCTCTGAAAACTGCCTGCTCTGCCATCAGAACGTGGGCGGCGGGCAGGCCTTCAAGCAGAATCTGGACATCGCGCCGGCGGCCGATAAGCATGGCGAGGGCAGCAAGCCCGATGTCCATCTGGACGCGGGCATGCAGTGCGTCGATTGCCACGCCTCCGACAGCCATCGGGTGATGGGCTTCAGCCCCAGCCTGCACACGCGCGATCTGCCCGACCAGCGCCTGACCTGCGATAGCTGCCACACCTCCGCGCCGCACAACGATGTGCTGCTCAATCAGCGCCACGCCCGGCTGGACTGCCGCGCCTGCCATGTCACGGGCACAGGCGGCCTGGTGATGCGCGACTGGACCTCCGAGCCGATCTTTGATCCGTTGACGGAGCTCTACGCGCCGGTGGACGATGTGCGCTCGCCCAACTCGGTGCAGCCGATCTTTCTCTGGCACAACGGCCAGATCGCACAGCCCGATGCGCCGTGGCCCGGCAGCCGCTCCGATCTGGCCGCGCGCATTCAGCCCTTCAAGCTGTTCACCTCCATGGCGCCGGTGGACGCGGCCAGCGACCAGCCCATCCCGCTCAAGCTGGAGCATTTCTACGCCCAGGGCGACCTGGAGCAGGCCATCGCCAGCGGCGCGGCCGAGGCGCAGATGGACTACAGCGGCGCCTGGGAATCGGGGATCATCACCCAGCCCTTGCAGATCAGCCATGGCGTGGCGCCCAAAGAGCAGGCCCGCCCGTGTCAGGATTGCCACGTGGCCAACGGCATCATGGATTTCGCCAGCATGGGCTACACCGCGCAGGAAGTAGCCGTGCTGACCAGCATCAGCAACGAGGCGGCCGGCGTGCGCCAGCCGTTGCAGTTGGCGGTGGTGGTGCCAGCCGCCCAGCCGCTGCCCACGCCGATCAATCTGTCGGGCGACCTGGAGGCCGCGCGCGGCTTCGGCATTCAGATTCCGTGGAATCCCTGGCTGGCGCTGTTGGTGTCGCTGGCCATCGTGGCCGGCGGCTTCTACTGGCTGCGCCTGCAGAAACCGCCCAAGCCCGCGGCTCAGCCTGCGGCCGCGCCGGCTTCCAGCGCCGCGGCCGCGGCCCAACCGGCGTCCGCGCCCCGGCCTGCTGCTCCGGCTGTGGATGCTGCCCCGTCGGACACGCCGCCTGCTCCACCACCTCCGGCGCCCCCT
>JAJTXO010000352.1 GCA_021463315.1 Caldilineales bacterium
AGTCGTCGATGCGTTCTGTTGTGATGCTGAGTTCAGGTGTCATGCCCTGAGCTTACCAGCAAATACGCGATTAGGCCAATAATTTAAGCGAACGGACAGCTACAAGTGGCCTTTTTTTCCTCTGACCAAGAATCTGCGCAATACAGATCAGATTCACAAGCAGGTTGTCGCATATTACCATAATCCTTCTCGAAATCGTCCAAGTGGCATCAAGGGCCACGAGCCACAATTCCTTGACCCGAAAGATTTCGGAGGTGAGCTTGAGGCTGTCCAGCATGCACTTGAGGCTCTGGAAGCTGAAGGCATTCCTACCGAGTGGATCGTAATCCTAACCCCCCGCGCTGAAGCTAACAGTGCGTGGCAGCCAAAGAATGGGATTAGGTGGGGCAAGTTCTCGCCCATTTGGCGGTTGCGAACCATGGGCAAGCAAATCAGTTGCTGCTCGATACACGGGTTCAAAGGACTTGAAAGGCCTGTAGTGATCCTAGCGGAACTAGATCACTTGCCGTCTGCAAAGCAAGAACGAGATGAGCTGCTGTATGTGGCTCTGTCACGTGCAAAAACCCATCTCATCGTAATTGGCGAAGGAGTCAAACCGCGTTAATGCGAAAGGACCGTAAAATGGCCATACCGGCAATTGGCGTTTATCGGATGACACGATATCCCGATCATGACAAGATCATTTTCCAGGGCAACGGGGAAGCCGAAAGCTTGTTCCGCAAGACCTTTCCGTTAAAGGTTACCAAAGCAAAAAAGGGCTTTGAGGGTGGTCTCTACACTTGGTTGCGCTCGGAAGCGCGTGAAGGCCTCTATGGCCATGTCCAAAGGTTCTTTCGACAGCATTATGTTCCACCTTGCATTGAAGTTGGCATCTTTGTTGGAAAGAAGCCCTTGTCTTCTGAGTGGCCAATGCAGGTCTGGATTGGAAAACTAGTTGATGGGGTTAAGCGCACATTCGATGATTATGTTGTGGAGGATGATGTTGACGGCTGGACAGAGATATACATCCGAAAGCCAGTTTTCTCATATGAAGGAGTGACTGCCTACAGAGGAATACGTTTTCGCATTGAGATAAGAGACGATCAGTTTCCCCTCCTTTTCTGCAACCTTAAGCACAAGTTCCACGTCGATGATCAACCGGCAAACACGTACGAAGTCTCACGGCGCCTAGGCAGCGCCGAATCACAGATGCGCAAATTGAGAAGCGTAACTACGCGTGATGCGGAAGGCCACTTTGCAGCCTATCGGTGGTTTATTCAAAAGATCGGTGTGCTTCGTGGCTGTGAAGATATGGAATTCGGAGTCGAACCTTTGACGGTACAGGACCTGGGTCTCGAAACATGGTTTTGGCTTCATGACACCGATACTCAGATAGAAATCGCTCACGGCTTGCACACAAATCTTTCACAAGTGCTTTTGGAAGATGGAGGTGGCTTTTGGCAACAGCCAGGTGATTTACTAATACTGCTTCTCCTGCCAGATCACAGGTCAAGCCCGATGGTTCCAGAGGGGAATTGGCAACAAGTTAGCCGATTGACCGAGGACTACATCAACCGCGCTCTGCCTGACGTCGACAAGTCGTTTGAAGCAGTGACCTATTCGCTCGAGTCTGGAAGGGATGATTATCTTGGCGAAACCCGAACCTTGGTTGGCAAGTATCCTGGACGACGGCTATTGACCCTGATGTTAAGTCCGGAGAAGGGCACCTCAACTTTGCAGTCTGAATCAGAACTGGCGCTAGGGAATAGGTCTTGGGCAGTGCAGAAAGCCGTTAGAGACATTGCTCGTGATGGTTTCGTGATAACATTGGGATGGGACTGTGTTACCCGGCCGTCCGAACTACTTTACCTTGTAAATAGTGCCCTGACGCGAGGATTATACCAAATGGGCGCGCGTCCATGGCGCTTGGTTTCACCTCCCATCGGCGATTACGAGTCAAGTGAGATACTATTTGTCGGCCTAGCGCACGATAGGGATTTGTCGCAGTTGGCGGGCGTTGGGTTCAACGCAGACGGCACCATTGCCGGATACAGCGGTCTTTATGGAGGCCCGTCTCTTGACACAGATTTTGCTTCCCTGACGGGAAAAGTCGTGGGCGAAATCTGCAGCCTTCAGAGAGGATCCGGTGTATCGAGGGATCCGCGCCGAGTCATAGTGCATGTACCGGCTACAATCGATCAGTATGGCAAGCAACTGGCATCAGTGATTGCAAAATGTGGAATAGCGTGTGATGCCATTGCCATTTCTCCAGGAAGTGGACCGCATCTGTTGCAAAAGGGCAACCAAGGCGGCACGCCTTCTTTTGGGATTGCTGCAGGCGATGAGCATATAGCCTACCTGATCAATACTTATGCGATAGATGAAAAATCTAACACCGGAGAACGAATATTCCCTGCCCCAAATACGATTGTAGTACGAAGAATCGCCGGTGAAATGCCCATGCGCCTGCTTGCAGCTCAAGTGTTTTGGCTGTCCGCAGTTCACATAAATGCGATACATCGAACAGTAGATACCCCCGTGACCCTGGATTTTGCTGATCGCTTGCGGCAGCACATCGGCAAGACAAGAAGAAGTATGCCTCCAACGTTAGGGACTGACAGGGTGTTGTTCTGGCTCTGACTCCTAGAAACAACGTTGAATACCGATGCGCAATTACCAAGCCAGCCAGCCGTGCTCAGGGACGTGTTCGACTATCACTGTGAATTCGCGTTGCATGGTTGGTTCAGTCATGGCGCACCGGCAGGGAGGTCAGATACAGGTGGTACAGACCCGCCCACATCATCATATCATCGTCGTCGCCTAGCTCGCCGTCGCGATAGCGCCGGAAGAACTCGATGGTCAGCATTGTCCGTCTCCTTGTACCAATCGTCGTGCGCCGATTATACCCGTCGCTGACGATCTCGCCAACGCACTACGCCCTTCATCACCCCACCCGCAGCTCCTCCGCCAGCTCCACCGTCGCGGCTGAGGGCGGCACGTCCAGCTCCTCCCGCAGCCGCTCGACGCAGCGCGCGTAGGTGCGCAGCGCTTGGGCGCGGTTGCCCAGGCGGGCGTGGGCCAGCATCAACAGCCGGTAGGCCGCTTCCCAGCACTCGTCGCGCGCCAGGATGGCCTGGCCCACGTCGATGACCTCCGGCCAGCGGCCCCGCTCAGCCAGCGCGGCGGCCAGCCGGTCGGCCGCGTGCAGCCACAGCCCCAGCAGCCGCTCTCGCTCCTCGCTGCACCACTCGTCGTAGGGATAGTCCTGCAGGAAATCGCCGCCATACAGCGCCAGGCTGGCCCGGTAGCGCTCGATGAAGCCTTCGTCGCCGCGAGCGGCCAGCCGGTCGCCCTCCCGCACGGCCTGCTCGAACTGCTCCGCGTCCAGCGCCAGGTCCGCGCCCGGCCGCAGCCCGTACAGCGTCCCCTCCCGCAGCACGAAGGCCGAGGGCGAGCGCGCGGGCAGGGCCGGCTCCAGCACCCGGTAGAGGGTGCTCAGCGCCACCTTGAAATCGCGCTCGGCCGTCTCAGCGTCCAGCCCTGGCCAGAGCAGCTCCACGATCTGATCGCGCTCCAGCAGCCGTTTACGCCGGGTCAGCAGCAGTTGGAAGAGCTGGCGGGCCTTGTCGCGGCGCCACTCGTGGGCCGCCACCGTCTCCGCGCCGCGCCCGACGACGAACGCGCCCAGGGTTTGCACCCGCAGTTGGTAGCCGGGGTGCAGCTCCAGCCGGCTCAGCCCCAGCCGGCCCAGCAGGCTGCCGGCATAGGAGCGGAAGCGCTCGCTGCCGCGGGCCTGCAACAGCAGCGGAACCATGCGCCGCGGGTCGGGCGGGCCCAGCAGCGTGGGCCGCAGGAAGAGCCAGTCGTAGCCATGGTCGCGGGCCGGCCGCAGCAGCTCCTCCAGGCCTCGCTCCAGCCGCGCCGCGTCGCCGGTGGCCTGCCAGAGCAGACACTGCCACAGCCGCGCCGCGGTCTCGCCGAACGCATCGTTGCACTCGCGGAAGCCCGCCGCGGTCTCCACCAGCAGCGGCGCGGCGTCGTCGAAGCGGCCGGCCAACACGTAGCTGCCGGCCATGGCCAGCCGGATCAGCGCAGTCACCCACTCGTCGCCGGTCTGCTGGGCGATGGCCATGCCCTGGGCCGCGGCCGCCTCGGCCGCGGGCGCCTGGCCGCTGTAGCCGTAGGCGCGGCACAGCCCCCAGAAGGCCTCCACCTTCAGCCGCGGCACGGCCAGGTCCTCGGCGATGGCGATGGCGTCGCGGAAGCAGCGGATGGCCTGCTCGGTCGCGTCGGCCGCGGGCTGAAGCTGCCAGGCGTGCCCCTGGCGCATGAAACCCACGCCGGTGATGAAGGGGGAGCTGAGGGCCTGGCCGCGCTCGGTGCCCTCGATGGCGGTGCGCAGCGCGGCCTCGCCGTCGCCTTGAAAGGCCAACAGCAGCGAGAGCAGCAGGGTGGTCTCGCGGTGGGCGCGGGGACGCAGCACGGGAGCGCGCCGCTCGGCCTCGGCGCGCTCCTCCAAAATCAGCCGCGCCTCGCTCAGCCGGCCGGTGCGCACCAGCACCCGCACGGCCAGCTCGGCCTCGCTGCTGACCTCGTCGCGCAGGGCCGCGGCCTGGGCCTGGAAGCGCTCGGCGTCCTCCAGCCGGCCCAGGTTGAGCCGGTTTTCGGCCAGCAGCTCCAGCAGGCGGATGCGGGTCTCGCGGTCCTCCTGGCCGTCGGATAGGCGCAGCGCCTCTTGCAGCAGGTGCTCGGCCTGGGTGGGGTTGACCGTGTCCAGGTAGACGCGCGCCTGGCCGCGCAGCGCCTGGCCCGCGCCGCTCAGGTCGCCCTGGGCGCGGCTGTGGGTTTCGGCCTGCTGATACCAGCCCAGCGCCTCGCTGAAGCGGCTGTGCAGGCGGGCCACGTCGCCCAGATAGGCCAGCAGCGGCGGGTGACGCTCCAGCGCGTCGGGCGGCAGCGCGTGGATCCAGCCGGCCAGCGTGTCCAGCCGGCCGGCGCGCACCAGCTCCTGGCCCAACGA
>JAJTXO010000353.1 GCA_021463315.1 Caldilineales bacterium
GGCTCGGTCGGAGACCGGCCCGAGCGTAGGTGAGCGGGCCCGGTCGGAGACCGGCCTGAGCGTGGATGAGCGGCTCGGTCGGAGACCGGCCTGAGCGTGGATGAGCGGGCTCGGTCGGAGACCGGCCCGAGCGTGGATGAGCGGCTCGGTCGGAGACCGGCCTGAGCGTGGATGATCGTACTTGTCAAACAAACCATGCGCTTAAAACAACTGGAGCTGCAAGGCTACAAGACCTTTGCGGCTAAGACCGAATTTCTTTTCCAAGGCGGCCTGACCGCCATCATCGGCCCCAACGGCAGCGGCAAGTCCAACGTGGCCGACGCCATTCAATGGGTGCTCGGCGAGCAGACCTATGGCCGGCTGCGCGCCAAACGCAGCGAAGACATGATCTTCAGCGGCTCCAACGAGCGCGCCCGCCTGGGCATGGCCCAGGCCAGCCTGACCCTGGACAACAGCGACGGCTGGCTCAACGTGGACTACGGCGAGGTGGTCATCACCCGGCGCACCTTCCGCTCCGGCGAGAACGAATACTACCTCAACGGCGCGCGCGTCCGGCTGCGCGACATCAACGACCTGCTGGCTCAATCTGGCCTGGCCAAGCGCACCTACACCGTCATCGGCCAAGGGCTGATCGACCAGGCGCTGTCGCTCAAGCCCGACGAGCGGCGCGCCCTGATCGAGGAGGCCGCGGGCATCACCGGCCATCAGGCCAAGCGCGCCACGGCCCTGCGCGAGCTGGACGAGACCCGCCAGAACCTGCAGCGCGCCCAGGACATCCTGAGCGAGATCGAGCCGCGGCTGCGCTACCTCAAGGTGCAGGCCCGCCGCGCCGAGGAGCGCATGCAGGTCCAGGCCGATCTGGACGCCCAGTTGCGCCTCTGGTACGGCTATCGTTGGAGCCGCGGCCTGGCTGAGCTGGAGGTGGCCCACGCCCAGGAGCGAGACGCGCACCGCCTGACCGACGCGCGCCAGGATCTGCTGCGCCGGCTGGACGAGCGCGCGGCTGGCCTCAGCCAGCGCTACAGCGCCCTGCGCAACCAACTGGGCGACTGGCACCGCGAGAACAGCCTGCTGCACCGCCGCGCCGAGGCCACCCAGCGCGAGCTGGCCGTGGGCGACGAGCGGCTGCGCCAACTGGAAGCGCGCCGCCTGGACCTGCTGGCCGAGCTGGGCCCCCTGCAAGCGCGGCTGCACAGCCAGCAACAGCAGGTGCAGGCCGCCCAGGCCGAGCGCAGCGCCGAACAGGCCAACCTGGCCGGGCTGCAGAGCGCCATCGCCGCGGTGCAGGAGCGTCTGAACGCGGTGGAGAGCCAACGGCGCAGCCGCCAGGGCCACCTGGCCGCGGCCCAGCGCCGCCAGGCGCAGTTGGAGCAGGAGCTGGCCGCGCAGGAGCGCAAACTGCTGGAGCAGGAGAGCCGCAAAGCCACCCTGGACGAGGAGCGCCAGCGGCTGGACGCCGAGCTGAGCGCGGCCCAGGGCAGCCAGGCCGAGCTGACGCCGCAGCTCCACGAGCTGCAGGCGCGGCTGGCCGAGATCGAACAGGAAGGCAGCACACTGACCAGCCGCCGCCAGGAGCTGCAGCAAGCCATCGCCCAGAGCGAGGCCGAGCTGGCCCGCCGCGACCAGCAACTGGCCAGCGCGCGGCGCAGCGCCGACCGCCTGCACGACCAGCTCGATCTGCTCCAGCGCCTGAAGGATGAGGGGGAAGGCTACAGCGGCGGCGCCCGCTCGGTGATGCGCAGCCTGGGCGACAGCCGCGGCACGCCGCTGCGCGGCATCATCGGCGCGGTGGCCGATCAACTCCAGACCCCGGCCGAGCTGGAGCTGGCCATCGAGACCGCGCTGGGGGGCCGGCTGCAAGACATCATCGTCAAACAATGGAGCGACGCGGAGCGGGCCATCGACTGGCTGAAGCGCACCAACGGCGGCCGGGCCACCTTCCTGCCGCTGGACACCCTGCGCACCGGCCAGCCCATGCGCCCCCCCAGCGGCCCCGGCGTCGTCGGGCTGGCCTCGCAACTGGTCAAGACCGAGCCGCGGCTGGCCAAGCTGGTGGATTACCTGCTGGGGCGCGTCGTCATCACCCAAGACCTGCCCACCGCGCGCCGCGTGCTGGACAGCTACCCCGAACGCCCCACCGTGGTCACGCTGACCGGCGACATCGTGCGGCCGGGCGGCAGCGTCAGCGGCGGCAGCGTGGCGCCCCGGCGCGATCAGGGCGTGCTGGGCCGGGAACGCGCCCTGCGCGAGCTGCCAGAACAACTGCAACAGGCCGCCAACGCGGCGGGCATTCAGGAGCAGGCGCGCGCCGCGGCCTTGGAAGCGCTGCAACAGAGCCGCCAGACGCTGGCCGGCCTGGATCAAGCGCTGGCCGCGCTGGCCCGCCGTCGACAGAGCGAAAGCGCTGCGCTGGCACAGCTCCAGGGGCAGACCAGCCAGCTCGGCCAACATCTGCGCCGCAGCCAGCAGCGCCTGGCGGCCGCCAGCGATGAGCAATCCAGCCTGGCCAGCCGGGCCGAACAGGCCCGCCAGCGCCTGGCTGAGCTGGCCACGCAGATCGAGCGCGCCAGCCAGGAAAGCGCCGCGGCCGCGGCCAGCCTGGCCGAGATGGACGCGGGCGAGCTGACCGCGGAGCTGATGCAGCGCCGCGCGGACGCGGGCGTGGTGGCGGCGCGCGTCGCCAGCCAGCAAGCTATGCTGCACAGCCAGCAACGGGCGTTGGCGCAGGTGCAGGATGAACTGCGCGACAAACAGACCCGCACCGAGGCGCTGGCGCAGGAAGAGCAGACCCTGCAAAGCCGCGTCCAGGAGATGCACACCGGCAATGCCGAGCTGACCACCGAGATCGAGCGCTTCTCGGCCCTGATCGAGCCGGCCGAACGGACGTTGAGCGAGCTGGAGGCAGAGCGCGCCGCGCTGACCGCGGAGGAAAACGAGCAGCGCAAACAGCTTCAGAGCGAGGAGCAGGCCCACAACCGCGCCCTGCTGGCCCTGCAGCGAGCCCGCGACGAGCTGGAACATCTGCGCGGCGAGATCGAGCACGACGTGGGGCTGGTGGAGCTGGAGGAAAGCGATGCGCTGGACAACCAGCAGCCGCTGCCGCTGCGCCCGTTGGTAGAGCGTTTGCCGATGGTCGATGCGCTGCCCGAAGGGATCGAGGCTGAGGTCAAACGGCTGCGGCTGCAATACAGCCGGCTGGGCAGCGTCAATCCCAACGCGCCCGAGGAATACGCCACAGCCCAGGAGCGCTTCGAGTTTCTGACCACCCAATCCGCGGACCTGCGCACCGCGGCCGACACGCTGGAAAAGGTGATCGGCGAGCTGGATGAGGTGATGAAACGCGAGTTCATGGTCACCTATCGCGCCGTGGCCCGGGAGTTCAAGGAGCGCTTCACCGTGTTGTTCGGCGGCGGCGCGGCCCAGTTGGTGCTGACCGAGCCGGACGATCCCATGAACAGCGGTATCGACATCGTGGCGCGGCCACCGGGCAAGCGGGTGCAGGCGCTGCCGCTGCTCAGCGGCGGCGAGCGCAGCCTGACCGCGGCCGCGCTGATCCTGGCTATTCTCAAGGTCAGCCCGCCCCCCTTCTGCATCCTGGACGAGGTGGATGCCGCGCTGGACGAGGCCAACGTGGATCGTTTCCGCGCGGCCCTGCGCGAGGCGGCCCAGGAGACGCAGTTTATCGTGATCACCCACAACCGCGGCACCATCGAGGCGGCCGACACCATCTACGGCATCTCCATGGGCTCCGACAGCGTGTCGCAGGCGCTGTCGCTGCATCTGGAGGAGATGGACGGCCAGCGCGAGCTGGTGGCGGATTGATGCGTGACCGTTGATTGAGCAGTTACGCCCAGACACACATCAGCAAGGAAGCAACACCATGTACAACAAGTACGTCCCCGAACTGGAAGAGCGCTTCGTGCGCTACGTGCAGATCGACACCATGGCCGATGACACCTCGCCCAGCTCGCCCAGCACCGCCAAGCAGTACGATCTGCTCAACCTGCTGGCGGAAGAGCTCAACGCGATCGGCGCCAGCGACGTGCGCATCACCGACTACGGCGCGGTGCTGGCCACGATTCCGGGCCGCGGCCCCAACGCCACCAGCGCACCCACCGTCGCCTTCCTGGCCCATGTGGACACCATCCCCGGCTTCAGCGGCGCGGGGGTCAAGCCGCAGGTGCATCGCAACTACGCGGGCGGCGCGCTGCCGCTGCCCGATGCGCCCGAGCTGCTGCTTTCGCCTGAAACCTCGCCCAATCTGGCCAAAAAGATCGGCTACGACATCGTTACCGCCAGCGGATCGACGATTCTGGGCGCCGACGACAAATGCGGCGTCGCAATCGTCATGGCGATGGCCAACGAGCTGCTGCACAACCCGGCCATCGAGCATGGCCCCGTGCGCGTCTGCTTCACCCCCGACGAAGAGATCGGCCGCGGGGTTGATCCGCGGCTGCCGGCCGACCTGATGGCGAACGTGGCCTACACCTTGGACGGAGGCGAGCCGGGCGCGATTGTCTTCGAGAGCTTTTCGGCCGACAAGGCGGTGGTGACCATCGATGGCGTGTCCACGCATACCGGCACGGCCAAGGATCAGATGGTCAACGCGCTGACCCTGGCGGCCAAGGTGCTGAGCGTGTTGCCTCAGGCCACGCTGACGCCAGAGACCACCGATGGCCGCCAGGGCTTCATCCACTGCTACAAGGTGGTGGGCAACGCGGCCCATGCCGAGATCGCCTTCATCCTGCGCGATTTCTCGCTGGAAGGGCTGCGGGCCAACGGCGAGGTGGTGGAAAAGGCCTGCCAGGTGGTGGCCGCGGGCGAGCCGCGCGCCAAGATCACCTGCACCATCACGCCGCAGTACCGCAACATGTACTACTGGCTGGCCGAGGACATGCGGCCGGTGGAGCTGGCGCGCGCCGCCTACCGCGACTTGGGGCTGGAGCCTTTCGACGAGCCGATCCGCGGCGGCACCGATGGCTCGCGCCTGACCGAGC
>JAJTXO010000354.1 GCA_021463315.1 Caldilineales bacterium
ACCGGAGGACGGCATCCTTGGCGATACGGGCGTCCTGTCTGCGCCGTGGAATCCGCCAGTGATTGCGACGCGGGCGGCCAGGCACCCAGGGCGGGTCTGACTGGTGTTCAACGAGCCGGACTTCCCGATGATCATGGACACCATCAACCCGCCGCCGCCGGGATCACCGACCTACGTTTTCCACTACGAAGAATGCGGTCGCTATCTATGCAATATGTTGGGACGCACCCCCCTGCCCCCAGGCGTGACGCCGACCGCAGGACCCACTCCGACGCCAGCATTGCCGTGTATCGCCTATTCCGGCAACACAGCGACACCAACCTGGGCGGACGAGCAGCGTGTGGCCATGGCCAATTTGGCGGCTGATCGCTACGTGGAGATTTTCGAGACCATCAAACAGGCCGATCCGATGGCCAGGGTGTTCTGCTGCGGCAACTTCTTCACAGCAGATACCCCCTGGTGGCAAGCTTTCCTGGACCGCCTGGAGTATCACAGAACGCATGGCCGTCCGAACGTGGCGCTGGATGGTGTGCATATTCATACGTATCCATGGACGCCAAGTACCGGATGTCAAGTGTTCCCTACGCCGACTTCGGTTCCAGATGTGTGGTCGGGATGCCTAAGAAGCAAGATAGAAGCATATTTGATTGTACATCAGACCGAGCCATGGACGCGAGACAAACCAATCTGGATCACCGAGTATGGTTCGCTAAATCGCGATGTCACGGATCAACAAGTGACAAGCTACTTGATGCAGCCGATGGCCGGCTGGATCGGATCAAATGGTAACTTGCTCGACACTGGACAGCGGGGGGTGGATGCCGTAGCTTGGTTCGTTACCGGCTACAGTAATGCTACCATGAACACATGGTTGCTCGAAATGACCGCCACCCCAACCTGGCCGCCGCCGCCTACGCCATCGCCAACACGGATCAATATGTACATAGGCACACCGGCCAGTATACCCAGGGTGCCACTCGGTGCGCAATGGGCGACGTATCCACCGGGTCGATTTCCGCCTACGTCGACGCCGGAGCCCTGAGGAGGTGTGATCGTGCGGCGATCTTATTCTGTCCACACGCTGCTACGCTGCTTCGTTTTAGGCGTGGTGTCACTGATGATGGCTGCCATTGCGTCAACTGCTTTGTCAACTAAGCTCACCTCCCATCAGACTTCAATACCAGAAAGTGCTGCACGACACTGGGTCATCACACCATCACCTCGCTTTGAAAGTGACAAAATACTCTTTGCCTACTTGCACGAGAATTTGCCCCAAGCTCAAGGCGAGCGAATGCGCATCTGGCGTAGTGAGGATGATGGCTTGTCCTGGCACGAGATTGTCGATTATCAAGACCCGCAGAGCGTGGGGGGAGGGATCATTCTCGGATTGCCCGCCCCAAGTCACGTTGCACCCATCACATACCTGCATTTCTCCCACGGCCAAGTGACACCTATTTATGAGATGTGGCGCAGCGAAGACGGTGGAGACACCTGGGAGGAACGTACCTCGCCAAGCTGGCGCGGGGCGTGTTCCGGTCCCATTGTTGCCGGTGATTCCGATATATTGTTTTCTCCATGCGGCCACTTTTGGTTGTACCACTCGATTGGGATCGATCGATCGAGTGACACTGGCCGAACCTGGGAACGGGTATGGGCAGACACCGGGATCTATCAGGTGGTCGCTTCACCCGCGTTCACTGTTGATGGTACGCTCTTCGCGTCGGTTCAGCTTGGCTACGAACCGCCTCCTGTTCCCACGTTGATTGCTTCCTTCGATGGCGGCGATACCTGGCAGGCCAGCGACGAAGGGTTATGCGACATGGCAGTAGACTCGATTACTCTATCGCCTGATTTCACCCACGACCGCACGCTGTTTGCCATTCAGAGTGGTATCGTCTTCAAGAGCCAAGACGCAGGCCAGGCATGGATGCAGGTTTTTCCAGAACCTGGTGGACAGTGCGAAACCCCATCGTACGTCTACACCTATGGTTTCGTTGTATCTCCCAACTATGCCTACGATCATACGGTTTTTTGGCTCAAAGATAGAACGCTCTTCGTCTCCTACGACGAGGGTCTCAATTGGCAACGTCTGACCAGCAACACCAATGCCTTCGCCATGGCAGTTCGCCGCTCTGCGGCAGCCACCGCCACGCCGGCGACGGCTGCTGCAAAGATAGATCCGTTAGCATCATACGAGCCATCCAACCAGCATTTAGCCGATATCCATCGAGTATTTCTGCCCTTGGTAATGCAACGCGGGTCGCATCCCTTGCCGCTGACCATATTTCTCTCCGCTCCTACACCCTACCGCTCCGACGACGGCGGCGTCACCTGGACGCCGGTGAGCCTGCCGCCGGCCGCGGAGGTCTACCTGCCGCTGGTCTTGGCCAGTCCCTGAGCCACTTGTCGAGTTTGTAGTGGTCGAAAAAGGCTCACCGAGGTCAGTTGGCGTTTTGCCTCCTGACCCCGTTTGCGTTATACTGACCAGGCTTTGCAGTTAATCCAAAGGCGCCGGACGCTTAACTAACCAGGCGCCCGGCGTCTGATTTGGTACGGAGTTTTCATGTTCGAGAAATTAATCGGCATTGACCTGGGCACGGTCAACGTCATCGTCTATATGTCTGGCAAGGGCATTGTTCTGCAAGAGCCCTCGGTCGTGGCCATTTCCACCCGCGACAACAAGATCGTCGCTGTCGGCCAGGAGGCCAGGGACATGCTGGGCCGCACGCCCGAAAGCATCGAGGTGGCCCGCCCGCTGCGCTCCGGCGTGGTGGCCGATTTCGTGGTCACCGAGGCCATGCTGCGCTACTTCATCCGCCGCACCATCGGCCGCAACCCCCTGTTGCGGCCGCAGGTGATGATCAGCACGCCGCGCGGCGTCACCAGCGTCGAGAGCCGGGCGGTCCGAGACGCGGCCCAGCAGGCTGGGGCCAAAGAGGCCTATCTGATCCCGGAGCCGCTGGCCGCAGCCTATGGCGCGGGCCTGCCCATCGGCACCCCTACCGGCAACATGGTGGTGGACATGGGCGGCGGCACCACCGAGGCGGCCGTGGTCTCCATGTACGACATCGTGGTCTGGAGCAGCGTGCGCGTCGGCGGCAACCGCGTCGACGACGCGATCGTCAACTACGTGCGCAAGAAGTACAATCTGCTGATCGGTGAGCAGACCGCCGAGGAGATCAAGATCAAGATCGGCTCCGCGCTGCCGCTGGAGGAAGAGCTCCGCATGGAGGTGCGCGGCCGCGATCAGGTGGCCGGCCTGCCGCGCACCATCGAGATCAGCTCGGAAGAGGTGACCGAGGCCATCGCCGAGCCGCTGGCGGCCATCATCAACACGGTCAAGCAAACCCTGGAGAAGACCCCGCCGGAGCTGGCGGCCGATATCATCGACCGCGGCATGGTGCTCAGCGGCGGCGGCTCCCAGTTGCGCAACATCGACGAGCTGTTGACGCGCGAGACCAACGTGCCCTGCTACGTGGCTGAAAACCCCATGGCCTGCGTGGCCATCGGCGCGGGCAAGGCGCTGGAGAACTACGCCGTGATGCGCCGCAGCCTGCCCGAAAGCTAGCGCTTGGCAAGGTTGCTCTCGACGCCCGGCATTGGAGCGTGACCCTCGGTCGATGATCAAGTCGCCGTGAGGGCGCCGGGCGCCGGTGTTGAGGCTTGGGTCTGGGCTTACGCTCAGATCGGCTAAAGCCCCGACTCCGAGCGACTAACTGGAAGAGAGACCTATTGGCCGCCTGCTGGATGAAATCCGGCAGGCGGCTAAGCGCGTTATAACAGAGCCGGGCGAGACGCCCTGGCGATCGCGGTTGAACGAGCAGAGCCGGGCGAGACGCCCTGGCGATCGCGGTTGAACGAGCAGAGCCGGGCGAGACGCCCTGGCGATCGCGGATAAGAGCAGATTATGATCACACTCAGCCTGGGGCGCAATAGCCGGCCGGTGCCGGCCGCCCTGCGCTCCAACTTCAAACATCTCTATTGGGATATCGCCTGGTTTGGCGTGCTCAGCGGCAGCGCCATCTCCTTCCTCACCGTCTATGCCGCCCGCCTGGGCGGCGACGTCCTGCAGATCGGCCTGCTGACCGCTGGTCCAGCCATGGTCAATCTGCTGGTCACTCTGCCCAGCGGCCGCTGGCTGGAAACGCGCCCCATCGGCCCGGCCGTCTTCTGGTCGGCCGCTTTCCAGCGCCTCTTCTACCTGCTGTGGGTGGTTCTTCCCTGGCTGCTGCTGCCCCAGGTCGAGATCTGGGTCTACATCCTGGTCACCCTGTTGATGAGCATCCCCGGCACCGTGCTGGCGGTCGGCTTCAACGCGCTTTTCGCCGATTCGGTTCCGCCCGACTGGCGCCCCCACGTCACCGGCGTGCGCAACGCCATGCTCTCGGTAGCCTTCATCATCACCAGCCTGGCCTGCGGGGTGATCCTGGAGACCCTGCCCTTCCCCCTGGGCTATCAGGTGGTCTTCGCCATCGGCGCGTTGGGCGCGCTCATGAGCACTGCCCACCTCTACTTTGTGCGCCCACTGGCCGACGGCCGGCAGCGCACCGGCCGCCGCTGGTATCGCCTGGGCGACCTGGCCTCGCCCGGCCGCTTTCATGGCGTCACCGATCAGGGACGCAGCGCGATCGGGCTGCGCTTTCTGACCCGCAGCGGCGGCAAGAATCTGCTGCGCCTGGAGATTCTGCGCGGGCCGTATGGGATCGTCCTGGCCGGCCTCTTCGCCTTCCACGTGGCGCAGTACCTGGCCATCCCTCTTTTTCCCCTCGTCTGGGTCAACCGCCTGGGCTTCACCGATGGCTTGATCAGCCAGGGCCAGGCGTTGTTCTATGCCGCGGTCTTCGTCGGCTCCACCCAGCTCAGCCGGATCACTCGGCGTCTGGGCAATCAGCGGGTGCTGGCGCTGGGCGTGCTCTTGCTGGCCGGCTATCCAGCCATCACCGCGCTGATGCAGGGGGCACCGGCCTTTCTGCTGGTGTCGCTGCTGGGCG
>JAJTXO010000355.1 GCA_021463315.1 Caldilineales bacterium
GTCACCTTGTCACCTTGTCACCTTGTCACCTTGTCACCTTGTCACCTTGTCACCTTGTCTACCTGCCTACTTGTCTACTTGTCTACCTCCCTACTTCATCAACAACTTCCCCCGCATCCGCGCATAGGTCGCGTAGTCGATCTCGACGCGGCGGGCGATGTAGTCTTCGGTTCGCGGCGCAGCCAGGCGCACCGCATCGACACGCTCCGTGATCTCCAGCGAGAAGGCGTCGCTGCCCGCGCCGGAGCCGAAAGAGACCACCAACACGCGATCCCCCGGCCGCGCCTCATCCAGCACGGCCGTCATGCCCACCAGCGCCGAGCCGGCGTAGGTGTTGCCGATGCGTCCCACCAACAGGCCGGTCTGAATCTGCTCTGGCCGGAAGCCCAGCAGCTTGGCCGCGCGCTGGGGGAACTTGACGTTGGGCTGATGCAGCACCGCATAGCGATAGTCGCCCGGCTTGCGCCCCAGCTCCTCCAGCATGAGCTGCGCGGCGTTGGTGACGTGGTGGAAATAGGCCGGCTCGCCGGTGAAACGCTGGCCGTGGCTGGGATAATGGGCGTGGGCGCGCCGCCAGAAGTCGGGCGTGTCGGTGACGTAGGACACCGATGCCTCGATCACCGCCAGGCTCTCTGCGGCCGGGCCGATCAGAATGGCCGCGCCGCCGGCCGCAGCCGTGTATTCCAGGGCATCGCCCGGCCGGCCCTGCGCCGTGTCCATGCCGATGCTCAGCGCATAGCGCGCCATGCCGCAGCCGACAAAGGCGATGGCGGCCTGCATGGCCTCCGTACCTGCCTTGCAGGCAAATTCCCAGTCGGCCGCCTGGGTCAACGGCGTGATATCCAGCGCCTCGGCCACGATGGTCGAGGTCGGCTTGACCGCATACGGGTGCGACTCGCTGCCCACCCAGACCGCACGGATGCGCCCAGGGTCGATCTGCGCGCGGGCCAGCGCGTTGCGTCCCGCCTCGATGGCCATGCTGGCGGTGTCCTCGTCCAGCCCTGCCACAGCCTTCTCCTGGATCGGCAGCTCGGCATCGCGGCCGCTCCAGACGCGCGCCACCTCGGCCGCGGGCAGGCGATACATCGGCACATACGCGCCATAGCCCACAAGGCCCACGGGATGATGGGGGCGCAAAAGAACGCTCTCTTTGACTTCAGTCATGTTTCAACACTCCTGGATGTGTCATCTCAAAAAACCGGGGGCGAGACTTCCGAATCCATAGGACTTCGGAAGTCTTCCCCCTCTATTGAGATGATACTTCTGCATCATAGACGCCCATGCGCTTGGCGCACAACCATTGATGAAAACGAGCGGGCTCGGTCGGAGACCGGCCCGAGCGGCTATTTTCAAGTCAGCCCAGTTCAGCCAGGATCTCCACGGCGCGCGCGGCGCGGATCTGGCCCTCAGCGATCAATTGGGCCGCCACCTGGTCCACCAACCCGGCCGGCGCGCCCGCGGCCAGCGCCACATGGCGGGCGTGCAGCGCCATGTGGCCCTGCTGGATGCCCTCGGCAGCCAGCGCGGCCAGCGCCGACAGATTCTGCGCCAGCCCCACCGCGGCCATCACCTCAGCCAGCTCGCTGGCCGAGGCCACCCCCAGGATCTTGAGCGCCACCTGCGCCGCCGGATGCACCTTGGTCGCGCCGCCGACGATGCCCACGGCCAGCGGCAGCTCGATCCGCCCGGCCAACGCCGGCCCGGCCTGGTCGCTCTCCACCAGGCGCCAATCGGTCAGGCCGCGATACTGCCCATCGCGCGCGGCGTAGGCGTGGACGCCAGCCTCCAGCGCCCGCCAGTCGTTGCCCGTGGCGATAGCCAGCGGATCGATGCCGTTCATGATCCCCTTGTTGTGGGTGGCGGCCCGGTAGGGATCGGCCCAGGCGAAGGCGTTGGCCTCGACAATGCCGCGCGCCACCTCATCCCCTGCCGCAGCGCCCCGCGCCAAGAGCTCGACAGGAATCTGGCAGGCGGCCCAGGCCCGGCGGCGATCGCTGAGATTGCTCAAGATGCGCAGCCTGGCGCGGCCGCCGGAGAGCAGCTCCAGCAACGGCGCCGCAGCCTCGGCCGCGGTGTTGACCGCGTTGGCGCCCATCGCGTCGCGGCAATCCAACAGCAGATGAACGATGGTCATCGGTCCGGCCGGCGTAGCGGGCAGGTGGCGCACTTCGACCCCGCGCAAGCCGCCGCCGGCCCGCACGATGGAGGGATGCAGTGGATCGATCAGCGCGGCCAGCCGGTCGCGGCTGGCCAGAATCGCCCCCTCGGCCGCGGCCGGATCGGGCACATCCAGCAACTGCACCTGGCCGATCATCACCGGCTCGCTGCTGCCGGCCGTGAAGCCGCCGCCGGCCCGCACCAGCCGCGCGGCATTGCTGACCGCGGCGATCACCGACGGCTCTTCCACTGCCATGGGCGTCAGATAGTTGCGCCCGTTGATCAGGAAATTCACACCCAGGCCCAGCGGCAACGCGAAGAGGCCCAGCGCGTTTTCGACCATATGGTCAGCCTGTTCGACGCTGAGGCCGGCGCGCAGCGCGGCCAGATCCGCGTCGTCCAGCCCTGCCCAGCCAGCCAGGGTGGCCAAGCGCTGGTCAAGGCTTTGTCGATAGAAACCGCTCAAGCGCGACGAAGGTCTTTCGTCCATAGAAGCCATGCCTTCACAGAAAAACGCTCCACGACCTGGGGGACGCCGGAGCGTTTGCTAAGCGAACCGTTTTTGTTACAACGTACACTATAGCAGATCGTTGCTTCCAAAAGCTATCAAATCAGAGCCCGCCTGAGGTCGCAGCAAAGGCTGCCACCACCGCGTTCAGCGAATCCTGCCAAATGGCGGGATAGAGCGCCGGCGCCAGGATGGCCAGCAGACCCAATGCCGCCAACACGATCGCCGCCCGTTCCTCGCGCTCCAGCAGCAGGTTGTGCAGCGGACCCAGCAGCGCGCTCAGGCTGCGCATCAGGCCAACAGCCAGTCCCAACGCGCCGGCCAGAACGACGACCACCTGATACCAGTCTTCGCTGCCCAGCGCCTGCATCAGCGCCCACTGGCCGGCGAAGCCCACTGTCAGCGGCATGCCAACCAAACTGAGCACGCCCACTAAGAAGGCCATCGAGGCCCAGGGCAGGCGGGTGCCCAACCCCTGAATGTGGGCGAAGTCGGTCAGTCCACCGGCGCGTTGGCGAATGAGGGCCAGGCCATAGGCGGAAACGATCATCGCCACGCCGCGGCCAAGCAGCAGCAGCCATACCAGCGTCCAGGAGCCGCGCGCGCCCAACCCCACCGCGATCAGCACCGCGCCATAGGTAAAAAGGGAGGCATAGCTCCACTGTCGGCTGAGGTTGGTCTGCACGGCGCCGGCCAGGCCTGCCCACAGACAAGTGGCCATGCCGCCATACAACAGCAGCTCAGCCAGGCGCACTGTGGGCAGCATGTAGGAAAGAACCGCTCCTTGCAGCCATTGAAACTGGACCAGCAGCCCCTGCAACAGGGTGACGATGGTGGCCGCCAGCGCCGTCAGCAGCCAGGCGGCCACCAGGGGCGGCCCCTCTTCGCCGAGGCTGACCGCAGGGGCGTGCAGCGGCCAAGGCGCCAACAGCAGAAGCAGGCCAACGCTGGCAAATTGCCCGGCGGCCTGCAGCGCCTGGGTGCTTTCGGGGTCCAGCGGCGTCTGCTCGACATACCAGGCGGCCAGCAGGAAGAGCGGAATGGCCAGAACAGGCAACCACAGCGCGCGCAGCGCGCCGCGCGTGCTGCCCTGCCGGCCCGCCTGGATCACCAGCGTTGCCACGGCCATAACCGCGGCCAGCAGGATGGGCGCCAGCCAAAGCGACTGAATGGTGAGCACCGCGCCGAACAGACTCCACAGCACCAGGCCGAAGGGGAAGAAGGTGCGTCCTGGCGACACCCGCCAGGCGCCCAGATACGCGGCCGCCAGAACCAGCGCCAGCCAGCCCAACACCCATTGGGCCGTAGGCCCCAGGGCAAAGGTCTGGCCCAACAGCTGCACCGGCGCGTCGACGCGCAGGACGCGGCCCAGGAACAACACCGTTTCCCCGTTGGGCCAGCGCCACAGCAGCCAGCCCAGGAAAAGCGCGGCCAGGCCGGCTAGAATGGCCGAGGGCAGCGGCCAGCGGCGCAGCAAATAGACCAGCAGCGCAGCCAGCAGCGGCAGGGTGAACACGACCACCACGCCGGCCATCATTCCTGCACCTCCTGACCGCCCACCCACAGCGGGCCGCGCGCGACCATCAGATAGCCAGTGGTCAGCGCCAACAACAGCTCCAGCGCGCTGAGCAGCCAGATCAACCAGGGATCGGGCAGCAAGGCGGCTGCCACCAACTGGGTAGCCGAGATCCAGAACAGCAAGGCGATGCCGGTTTGCAGCGCTTCGCTGCCGATAGCCAGGCCCAACAGTCCAAAGGCGGCCAGCCAAAAGACGACAAAACGCACCTCGCCGGGCAGCATGGGCAGGGGCAGGCGGGGCCGCAAGACCAGCAGCCACGCGGCCAGACTCAGGATCATCAGGCTACGAAAGAGGGTGGTCGATGCCAACGGGCGCGATTGCACCCCGGCGCTGTGGCGAAAGGGGAGAAAACGTCCTCCCCAACCGGCCTGCTGAGCCGATAGATACCAGATCACCGCGGCCAAGCCGCCGGTGATGACGCGCACCAGCGCCCATTGCGGCGGCAGCAAGCTGGCCGTCAGCAGGGCCAGGCCGATGTAGACCGACATCACCGCGGCCAGCGCCAGCCGCCAGTCCAGCGCAGCCACGGCCAGCATCGCGCCCAGGCCGATGGCCAGCAGCATGGGGGTGCCGGCCAGTTGCTGGGCCTGGGCCAAGAGCGTCTCCAGGTTGGGAAGGGGAAGAGGAGGTTGCATGGGGGGGGAGGGGGAGGGGTAGACAAGTAGATTGGTAGATTGGTAGATTGGTGGATTGGTGGGTTGGTGGGTTGGGAGATTGGTAGATTGGTGGGTTGGTAGATT
>JAJTXO010000356.1 GCA_021463315.1 Caldilineales bacterium
TGGATCGCTTCGATGGCGCGGGCAATGACGTAGGAAGTGGCCAGGGTGTCGGCCGCCGAGAACTTGCGGTCGGTGATCAGGATCCCGCGGTCAGCCCCCTGCTCGATGCATTCGATCAACGCCTCGGCGGCCTTGGGCGGCCCCATGGTCAGCACCGTCACCTTGCCGCCAAAGCGCTCTCGCAGGCGCACCGCCATCTCCACGGCGTGGACGTCATAGGGGTTGATGATCGCGGGCACGCCCTCACGGATCAACGTACCCGTGTCGGGGTTGATGCGCACATTGCTGGTGTCGGGCACCTGTTTGATGGCAACTACCGTATGCATGTTCTGTGCCTCCACGCACGCCGCCCTAACCCCGGAGGTGGCCGATGGACTCGGCCACCTCCGGAGTCTGGGGCCGGACTACCCAAACGGTCTCTCACGCGGCCACGGCCGCCAACTGCTCCTGCCCGAGGACCTCGAAGTCCAGATCCTCCATGCTGGTGATGGTCGCATGCACCGGGCAATGCTCGGCGACGCGGCGCATGGCTGCCTGCCGGTCGGCGCACTGGCCGTGGGGCAGCTCGACGCGCACCTTGAGGTTGACCAGGCGGACAGGTTCATCAGCCTTGTCGAAGCTCACATCGACGGTCATGTCGCGGGCGTCGATGCCGGCGCGACCGCAGTATTGGGCGATGAACGCGCCCACGCAGGAGCCCAGCGAGGCCACGAACAGCTCTGGCGGCGTGGGGCCGCGGTCATGGCCCCCCATGCCGGCCGGCACGTCGATGATCACGCTGTGGTTGCCCAGCTTGCTCTCGAAGAGCATGTCGCCCTTGTAGATAGTGGTGATTTTCGCCATGGTCGTTCTCCTTTGGCTTCAGATCAGGCTGTGGAAGTCCCGTGATGGTTCTTGCGGCGCCGACTTCCACAGTCTGGCTTCGTGAATTGTGTAACGATGATATAGCATTTTATAAAATTTGACAACTTTCCCTGTTGATTGTATCCTATTGCACAATTCGTCCGTGTCCAACACCGGACTTCACTCCCGACTCTGGCCAGTGTCGATCAGATCGGAGACTGCCATGGCTGACCGCCTGCTGACGACCCGTGAACTACAAGCGCGCTTGCATCTGGACCGCGTGACCATCTATCGTATGGTCAAGGAGGGAGAACTGCCGGCGCTGCGCGTGGGTGGGCAATGGCGTTTCTCGTCGGAGGCCATCGACGCCTGGCTGGCTGAGCGCCGCGCCGCCGCGTCGCCGCAGTCCAGTCGCCGCGATCCAGCGCTCGACCTGGCCACCGTGCAGTTGGACGACCTGATCGATCTGGGGGTCCTGCAGACGATCCAAAACCAGTTTGCGCAACTTGTAGGGGTGGCCGCCTTCATCACCGATCTGAAGGGCCAGCCTTTCGCGCCGTGCAGCCGCTGCAGCGCCTTCTGCCAGATCATCCACAGCCAGCCGGCCGGCATGGCCGCCTGTCAGGCGTCGTGGCGCGCCATCGCCCAGTTGGAGGGAGAGGACGCGGCCATCCACCTCTGCCACGCGGGCATCCAGTACGCCAGTGCGCCGGTCAGCGTGGGTACACAACGGCTTGGCCTGGTGACGGCCGGCCAGTTTTTCACCGAACCGCCCGATCCAGAGCAGTTCCGCCAGCGCGCCCTGGCCACCGGCGCACGGCTGGGCCTGTCCGGCGAGGCGCTGGCCGCGGCCATGGACAGCCTGCTCACCCTGTCGCACGACCAGGCCATGCAGATCACCAACCTGTTGCAGACCATCGCCAACGCCATCTCCAGCATCAGCTATCAAAGCTACCAGGCTCGCCAGACGCTGGCGCAGATCGCCGAGCTGACGGCGTGGGCAGGTGAATGGTGAGTTAGAGAATGGAGAATGGAGAATGGTGAATTGGTGAATTGGTGAATGGTGAATGGTGAATGGATACGACCGTTCACCGTCTGAATCACGGATTGTCACGGATTAGCGGATTACACGGAGGCGGAACGGCCACGCCGCGTACCATTCACCAATTCCCCATTCACCATTCACGAATTCACCCATTCACCAATTCCCAATTCACCATTCACCAATTCCCCATTCACCAATTCACCAATTCCCCAATTCCCCATTCACCAATTCCCCAATTCCCCAATTCCCCATTCACCAATTCACCAATTCACCAATTCACCATTCTCCAATTCACCATTCACCATTCTCCATTCTCCATTCACCATTCTCCATTCTCCAATTCACCGCTCACCGCTCACCGATCACCGTTCACCGATCACCGATCACCGCCCCCCTCGGAGACTTCTATGCTTAAACCATCAAACCTGCTGACGATCCTCCTGGCCGCGCTGCTGTTGGCGGGGTGCGGGGCTGCGGTCAAATCGGGCGGCGCGGCGGCTGATCCGCGGTCTTTCATGCCCCAGCGCCCGGTGCCTACCGACCACAGCAGCATCGTGCAAGGCCCCTTCGAGAGCGGCCCCGATGTGACGCGCGCCTGCCTGGAGTGCCACGCCCAGGCGGCCACCGATTTCATGCGCACCACCCACTGGACCTGGGAAAGCGAGCCCTTCGAGGTGGCCTGGCGCGACGAGCCGGTGACGGTGGGCAAGGCCAACCAGATCAACAACTTTTGCATCAGCGCGCAGGGCAACGAGCGCCAGTGCATGACCTGCCACGCGGGCTACGGCTGGGCCGACGACAGCTTCGACTTCGACGATCCGGCCAACGTGGACTGCCTGGCCTGCCACGCCGACGCCGCGATCTACAACAAGGACGACTATGGCCTGCCGGCCGCGTCGGTGGATCTGCTGGCCGCGGCCAAATCGGTGCGCGCGCCGACGCGCGAGGAGTGCGGCAAGTGCCACTTCGACGGCGGCGGCGGCAACAACGTCAAGCATGGCGACCTGGACGAGAGCCTCTACTTCCCCTCGGAGAATCTGGATGTCCACATGGGCCGCTACGACATGCTCTGCACCGACTGCCACACCACCCAGGACCACGCGGTGCGGGGCCGGCTGCTGGCCGACAACATCCACATCGACCCGGCCGAGCAGGTGGCGTGCCAGGACTGCCACCAGGGATCGTTCCATCAGGACGAGCGCATCGCCCTGCACACCCAGAGCGTGGCCTGCCAGACCTGCCACATCCCGGCCATGGCGCTGAAGAACCCCACCAAATCCTCCTGGGACTGGTCCACGGCCGGCCAGGACCGGCCCGAAGATCACTTCACCTACCTGAAGATCAAGGGAAGCTTCAACTACGAGAGGAACCTGACGCCGACCTATCTTTGGTTCAACGGCAACGTAGCCTACCGCTATCTGCTGGGCGACCCCATCGATCCCACCCAAACCACTTCGCTGGTGACGCCGGCCGGCAGCATCGACGATCCCACGGCCAAGATCTTCCCCTTCAAGATCCACACCGCCCGCCAGCCCTACGATACCGTCAACAACATCCTGATCCCGCCGCGCACGGCCGGCGAGGGAGGGCTGTGGACCACCTTCGACTGGCCATCGGCGCTGGTGCTGGGCGCGCAGGATGCAGGGCTGGACTACTCCGGGCAGTTTGGCTTCGCCGAGACCACCATGGCCTACCCCACAACCCACATGGTGCAGGCCAAGGAGAAGGCCTTGCAGTGCAACGACTGCCACGGCAACGCGCCCACCACCCGCCTGGACTGGCAGGCGCTGGGCTATCCCGGCGATCCGATGAAGTGGGGCGTGCGGCCGGCGGTCAAGCCGGCCAACGCCCAGCCAGCCGCGCCCGCGGCCGGCCAGCCGTAGAGAAAGGGCGCTATGAGACACCTTAGCCACCGCACTTTGCTGATCAGCCTGGCCTTGCTGGCGCTGCTGGCAGTCGTCGCCTTGGCCGCCAACCAGGTTCTGGCAGGCAGCCAGGCCGCGCCGGCCAGGCAGGCCTCGCCGATCCACCCCGCCTTTGCTGTGCTGGACGCGCACGGCGACAACGTGCTGGCCAGCGGCGCGGCGATCTCCCTGGGCCAGACCTGCGGCGCCTGCCACGACACGGCCTTCATCGAGCAACACTCCTTCCACGCCGACCTGGGCCTGGCCAGCATGGCTGAGCCCGGCCAGACCGGCTCCGGCGCGCCGTGGGACACCTCCATCGGTCTCTTCGGCCGCTTCAACCCGCTGAGCTATCGCTATCTGACGACCGAGGGGGACGAACGGCTGGATCTCTCCACGGCTGATTGGCTCCAGGTCATGGGGCGCGCGGTCAGCGGCGGCGGCCCGGCCATCACCGCACGCAGCGGCCAGCCGCTGCTGGCGGGCGACCTGACCCAGCCCGAGGCCAGCATTCTGAATCCAGCCACGGGCCAGGCTGAGCCGTGGGACTGGGCCCAGTCGGGCGTCATGGAGCTGAACTGCCTGCTCTGCCACACCCCCAATCCCAACAACGCGGCCCGCATCCAGCGGCTGCAAGCGGGCCGCTTCGGCGACGCGGTGACCGCCACGCTGCTGGGCGCGGGCATCGTGGAGGCCGACGGCGACGGCTGGGCGTGGAACCGCGCGGCCTTTGACGCCGATGGCCGGCTGAAGCCGGAGGCGGCGCAGATCCAGGACCCCAGCAACCAGAACTGCGCCCAGTGCCACGGCGTGGTGCATGAAGGCCAAGAGCCGCTGCTGCTGGCGGCCTGCGACCTGAGCCAGCCGCAGACCGCCACCACGGGGCAGGTGGTCTCCGGCCAGAAGATCAACGCCTCGGGCCTGAACCTGGCTGACAAGGCCAGCCTGACCCACGCCTGGGACATCCACGCCGAGCGCGGCCTGCAATGCACCGACTGCCACTATTCGCTGAACAATCCGATCCACTACCAGGAACGCCAGAGCGCCGGCCTGAGCCACCTGCTCTACGACCCGCGGCGGCTGGAGATCGGCGAATACCTCGAGCGGCCCGATCACACGCTGGCACGCGGGCAGAGCGCGCAGATCGGTCTGGCGCCGGAGAGCAAGGCCACCATGCGCCGCTGCGAGTCCT
>JAJTXO010000357.1 GCA_021463315.1 Caldilineales bacterium
AAGAACAGAGCATAGAAGAGCCCCAGGATGGCGACGAAGAGGACCAGCCAAACGGCGATGGTCTCGAACGAGGTGAGTCCCATTTCGGACATGGTAGATAATTACCTCCCTGCGGGTAAGGATGGATTCCGGCCACACGGACCGGGTGCGCAATGATGCCTGTCGAGCACAGAATCACCTGGGTGAGGAATTGCTCGGCCCAAGACTTCGGAAGTCGCTGCAGCATTCAACGGGACGCGGTTTCGGGTGAAAGGTCAGGTTCAACCTTGATGCGGCGACTTCCGAAGTCCTTTGGTCGATGGGAACGATTCGATTTTGCTTAGGGAAGGGCGCCAAGATCGCCAGGCAAGGCCGATCTCTTGGACGTTCCTGGCGTCTTTGCCGGAGAAGCGCGAAGCAATGGTGCGAAAAACGAGGCGAGGAGTTGCAAGGCCAGCGCTGGGACGGCTGCTGGTCTGGCCGCCGGCCCTGGGGCAAGGACAAACGCCTCAGCAGCCAGCCTGGCGGTGGGAAAGACGGGCCTATTGTAGCGCGACGCGCACGATTAGTCAAACCCTCAATTGACATCTGCCTGCAATGCGGGCATAATAGCCCTCGGCGCTCGATGTATGCGCCTGCCCGATGAACGTCGCCTCGAAGATAGCTGCTGTTGGCAGTGCCTGATCTCCGGAAACCCGCTATGAACGCAGAGAAAGACCCCTATGAGCGTCGCCGCGATCACCCATCAGCGCCTGACCTGGGTAAACATCGAGAATCCCACACCCGAGGATGTGGCCTATCTGCGCAAGCACTATCCCTTCCATCCCTTGGATCTGGAGGACGTTCTCAGTCAGATTGAGCGGCCCAAGATCGACGAATATGACGACTATCTCTTTATCGTCATGCATTTTCCGGTCTACGATGAGACGCGTCAGGTGACGCGCTCCAGCGAGGTGGATTTCTTCATCGGGGCAGGCTTTCTGATCACCATCCACGATGGGCGTCTCAAGACTCTGAACACCCTCTTTGCCACCTGTCAGAACGATGGCATGGCGCGGGGCAAGCAGATGGGGCGCGGCGCAGGGCGGCTGCTGTACATGATCCTGGACGCCATGGTGGACTACAACTTTGCCATGCTGCGCAAGGTGGACAGCAAGATTCGCGCCATCGAAGAGGATATGTTCCGCGAGAACATGCGCCAGATCGTCCAGGAGATCTCGTTGGTGCGGCGCGATATCATCGCGCTGCGCCGCGTGGTCAAGCCCCAGATATCCATCGTCAGCAACCTGGAACGCAAGGAGCGCGCCTTCATTCAAGAGGAGCTGGATGTCTACTTTGGCGACATCGCCGACGGCTTCTCGCGCGCCTGGGACATTCTGGAGGACTATCGCGAGGTGATCGAAGGGCTGAGCGAGACCTCCGACTCGGTCACATCCTATCGTATCAACGACGTGATCCGGATTCTGACCGTGATCTCGGTGATCATGCTGCCGCTGACGTTGATCACCGGCATCTACGGCATGAATCTGGAGTGGCTGCCCGCTGCAGACACGGTCTATGGCTTCTTCATCATCATCGGCTTCATGGCCCTGGTGGCCGGCGGCATGTTGTTCTATTTCCGCAAGCGGGGCATCATCTGAAACAGGCGCCGGACCCTTGCATCGACGCTCAGCCCGGCGCCTGGGCGGCAACACGAATTGCAGAGTAGCTTATGAGCACAACGTCCCAACCATTGTTCGGGGAAGCCAGCCAGCGGCCCGCCAACCCACCGCCGCCCACCTTGGTCGACTCGCGCCCGAAGCTGGCCGCGCTGATCGAGGCGGCCCAGGACGCGCCGATGATCGGCGTCGACACCGAATCCAACAGCCTGTTTGCCTATTTCCATCAGGTCTGCCTGGTGCAAATCTCCCTGCCCAACCACGATTACGTCATCGATCCGCTGGCGGTGGATATCACCCCCTTGAGCGATCTTTTCGCCAGCCCAGCCTGTCAGAAGATCTTCCATGCTGCCGAGAACGACATCCTGGGCCTGAAACGCGACTACAGCTTCCACTTCGCCAACATCTTCGACACCATGCTGGCCGCGCGCATTCTGGGCTGGTCCCAGGCTGGCCTGGCGGCGATTCTGGCCGACAAGTTCGGGGTGCAGCTCAACAAGTCGCTGCAGCGAGCGGACTGGGGCCGGCGTCCCCTGGACCAGGCGCTGCTGGCCTATGCGCAGCTCGATACGCACTATCTGTTGGCCCTGCGCAGCCAGCAGGAAGCGGAGCTGCGCGCGCGTGGCCGCTGGGACGAGGCGCTGGAGGGCTTCGCCCGGCTGCCGCAGGTGGAATGGGTGGACAAGCCCTTCGACGCCGATGGCTTCTGGAATCTGCCCGGCGCGCGCGATCTGAGTCCCAGCGGGCTGGCGGTGCTGCAGCAGCTCTTTCTCTGGCGAGAGCAGCAGGCGCGCAAGGAGAACCGGCCCCCCTTCAAGATCATCGACCAGCGCACCCTGGTGGAGCTGGGCCGCCAGCAGCCAGCCGATTTGGCCGCGCTCCATTCTGTGTCTGGCATGACCGCGGGCCTGATGAAGCGCTACGGCGGATCTATCGTGCAGGTGGTCCGCCGCGGCCGTCAAGCGCCGCCGCCGACGCCGCCCAAACGCGGCAACGGCAACGGTCGCCCTGATCCCAAGGCGCTCGATCGCTACGAAACGCTGCGCGCCTGGCGCACGGAACGGGCGCGCCAGCGCGGCGTCGATCCCGATGTGGTGCTGACCAACGACCAACTGATGATCATCGCCCGCCAGGCGCCAGCTTCCCTGAATGACCTGGCCGCGACCGGCGTCATGGGCGCGTGGAAGCTGCAAGAGTATGGCGACACGATTCTGCGCCTGCTGCGCGACGGGCAGACCAGCGGACCGACAGGAAAAAGAGCATGAAACTGACCTTCTGGGGCGCGGCCCAAACCGTCACCGGATCGATGCATCTGATCGAAGTGAACAGCCAGCGCATTCTGCTGGACTGCGGACTGTATCAGGGCAAGCGCGAGCTGAGCTACGAGCGCAATCTGAACCTGCCCTTTGATCCAGCCTCCATCGATGTGGTGATCCTGTCGCACGCGCACATCGATCACTCGGGCAATCTGCCCAACCTGGTCAAGCAGGGTTTCCGCGGCTCCATCTGGAGCACACCCGCGACGCGCGATCTGTGCGTGGCCATGCTGCAGGACAGCGGCTACATCCAGGAGCAGGATGCGATCTACGTCAACCGCAAGCGGGAGCGCGACGGCCTGCCGCCGATCCGGCCGCTGTACACCAAGCAGGATGCGGTCGAGGCGGTCAAGCAGTTCGTCAGCATCAACTACCACCGGTCCTTCACCCCGGCCGCGGGCGTCACCGCCACCTTTCTGGACGCCGGCCACATCCTGGGATCGGCTATCGTCGTGCTGGATGTCGTCGAGGGGGAGCAGCAGCGCCGGCTGATCTTCTCCGGCGACCTGGGCCGCCACGGCATGGCCATCCTGCGCGACCCGGAAACGGTGGAGAGCGCCGATTTCCTGATCATGGAAAGCACCTATGGCAACCGCCGGCACGAGTCGCGCGACGAGGCGCGCCAGGTGCTGCGCCAGGCGATTGTCGAAACCCACAAGCGCCGCGGTAAGGTGATCATCCCCGCGTTTGCTGTAGGCCGCACCCAGGAGCTGGTCTACGCGCTGAACCAACTGAGCGAGGCGCAGAAGATCCCCAGCCTGGCGATCTACGTGGACAGCCCGCTGGCGGTGGATGTCACCGAGATCTTTCGCACCCACCCGGAATGCTACGACGAGGAGACTCTGGCCCTGCTCCAGCGGGCTCGCTCCCCGTTCGGCTTCCAGCAGTTGACCTACGTGCGCGATGTGGAGGACTCCAAACGGCTCAACTTCCTGCGCGACTCGGCGGTGATCATCAGCGCCTCCGGCATGTGCGAGTCGGGCCGGATTCTGCATCACCTGAAGAACAACATCGAAGACAGCGACAACACCGTTCTCTTCTCCGGCTTTCAGGCGGAGAACACGCTGGGCCGGCGTATTCTGGACGGCAACCGGCGGGTGCGCATCTTCGGCGAGGAGTACGACGTGCGGGCCCGGGTGACCCGCATCGAGGGCTACAGCGCGCACGCCGACAGCGAGGAGTTGGCCGCGTGGGTCAGCCATTTCGACCGCCAGCGTCTGAAGCAGATCTTCCTGGTGCATGGCGAGATCGACTCGGCGCGAGCCTTGAGCGGGCTGCTGTACAAGAATAGCCCGGCCGCCATCGAGATTCCCGAACGGGGCCAGTCCTTCGATCTATGATGGCTGTGTGACAACCAGGGGCTGGGCCCTTGCAACCCCTGGGGGGGAAGACTTCCGAAGTCTTATGGACTGTGAGCCCGTTTTGAACAAACCTGCGCAGACTTCGGAAGTCTCGACCCCGGTTTTTTGAGATGATACCCTGGTTGTTTTGTAAAGTAGCTCTCAAACGAATTCATATTCCTCTGAAAAAACCACGGCTAAGGCCTTGTTTCGAGGGGCGGGGTGTGCTATACTCTGGGTGAGCCTCCTCATCGCTGCACCATCTTACTCACAGGCTCGGATCAAGCGGGCGCTGACAACTGCATAGTTCGCGAGCAACTGCTCAGTACCTCGTAAACTAAGTTCCTGCACATCGTCATCCTGACCGATGGTGGCGGAGGATCTCCGTCTGGCAAGAGGGAGACCCTTCGCCGAGCCTCAGGGTGACAGTGCGCAAGAACTTTCTTTACAGGGTACTAACCTGGCGTAGCCAGAACCAACCAGAGAATTGCCACAAAGAGCGCAAAGAACACAAAGGAGCTTCAGCCCTTCTGTGCGCTCTCTGCGTTCTGTGTGCCAATCCAATGTGAACGTGATTCCAGCGTTGACTTGCTTTGCTTCAGCCCTTCTGTGCGCTCTCTGCGTTCTGTGTGCCAATCCAATGTGAACGTGATTCCAACGTTGACTTGCTTTGCTTCAGCCCTTCTGT
>JAJTXO010000358.1 GCA_021463315.1 Caldilineales bacterium
GACAGCCACGCCATCGCCCACCCTCACCCCCACCGAGCCGCCGACAGCCACGCCACCGCCCACCCTCACCCCCACTGCGCCGCCGACGGCCACGCCATCGCCCACGAGTCGCGCTGCGGGCACAGCCACCCGCGCGCCCACTGCGGCCGCCGGCCAGACCGCGACGCCCGGCCCCACCGAGGGGGCGCCTTGGGCCGCGCTGCTGGCCGAAACCCCCAGCCAGACGATCACCCCCACGCTGGCCACGCCCAGCCCCACCCCGTCCGGCCAGGTTGTCGTCAGCGCGCAGCAGGCTAATCTGCGCGGCGGACCGGGTTTGGCCTTCGACGTGCTGGCGACGGCGCGCCAGGGGGACGCGTTGGATGTGTTCGGCAGCGACGCGGGGCAGCAATGGTGGCGAGTCTGCTGCGTCGACGACAAAGCGGGCTGGATCAGCAGCACCATCGTGCGTTTCGCGGGCGATGCGGGAGCTGTGCCGGTGGCTGGCCCGCTGCTGCCCGACGATCTGAGCGCGACGTGGGCCATGCGCTGGGAATGCCACGGCCGCGGCTGCCAGCAGGAGCTCTGCACGGGCCAGAGCCAGGCCGCGGCGCAGGGCGTGACCAACCAGCGCTGGCTGGAGGTGCGACGCGACGCGGTGTGGGACGATGGCTGCGGCGAGCCGGAGGACTGGCTGACCCAGGTCGATCGCTACACCGGCCGCGAGCGCGTCGTCACCGGCAGCGCGCCTCTGTTCAACATCTGGCAGGGGGCCAATCCGGGGCCAGCCAATCGCAGCGTCAATCTGGCCGGCGGACAGCGGGCGCTGTGGTGTACAGGCCCCCGCACCCAGGAGGTGGCCCAGGCGGGCGGCTGGACCGCGGCCTTCGAGGGCGAAGCCTGCTATGACCGTGCATCGGGCGTGCTGGCGCTGATGCAATACGTCAAGCGCTGGCTGTTCACCGGCACGGCCGGCGGCCAGACCTTCGAGCGGCAGTACTTCGGCGACTATGAGCTCATCCAGCAGGTGTTGCTGGAAACCAACGCGCCGCTCAGCGGCGGCTCGGACTGAGCTCCGCGCGTCAGGCAGGACGATCCGGGAAGATCGCCCCCGGCTCAGCGCAGATCAAAAATCAAACGGCCAGAAGCATCGCTTCTGGCCGTTTGTCTTTGCAGCGAGAATGGAGATCAGCCGTCGTAGGGTTCGCCGTCCACCCAGATCTGAACATCGTCGAAGTAGGCGTTGACGTTCTCGGCCAGGGGGCTGATGACCTGCAGGAAGATCATGATGCGCCCCTCAGGCCCGGCCGTCACGGTGTGCTCCAGCGGCAGCCACTGGCCGTGCCAGGGACCGTTGACCCACTCGGCGTCCGTGTCGTCGGCCTTGACGCCCAGCGCGGCCCAGTCGTAGGTCAGCACGTTGCCGCCGTGCAGGCCGCCGTGGTCGTACAGCGCGTACATGGTGCGCACCTTGACTTCAGCGCCCGGCGGCACCTTGATCTCGCGCGAGATGCCGGCCTCGAAGGGCACCGAGCCGGCGATCTTCATGGAATAGCTGCCGTCGTAGGGGCTCTCGTCCTTGATCACCTTCTCCGCGGTGAGCACCACACTGCCCGCGCCGCGATAGGCATAGGCGCCCCAGAGATGCGGGATCTGACGCCAGGTGGTGCCGTAGAAATGATCGAAGGTCTCGAAGAAGGGGCCAGGGTTGGCCGAGTTGAGCAACTGGTTGCCGTTGGCCCACTCGTTGCGGGCCGCGAGACCGGTCACTGCCGGGCCATGGCCGATGATGGTGGGATGGTTCGGGCCGCGTGCCACCTCTTCGGCATGAGCCTGCTGCGCCGGCTGGGGCAGAGAGGGAATCATGTTGACCCAGGCCTGCAACAGCGCGTTGGAGGGAGTCTGGGTTGGGATGGGCAGCCCGGCGGGGCTGGCTGGCCCGTGCGGGGTTGCTGGGACGAGGGGGGTGAAATAGGCCTGCCAGGCCGACCAGTCAGTCGAACCGCCCGATGCGCTGGCTACGCTGGCAGACAAGGCCAAGAGAGCAACGATGACCAACAAGGATAGAGATTTGTGCGCACGTCGTTTCATAGGTATCCTCCCTGTCAAACGAGTGGCCGCACTGCCACAGAACAGAACCCGGTTGCTACCATTATACGATCAGAGGGTGCGTAAGTCAAGTGCTTTTTTCAGGGCTTTATTGGTATCATCTCAATAGAGGGGGAAGACTTCCGAAGTCTTATGGACTGTGAGCTCGTTTTGAACAAACCTGCGCAGACTTCGGAAGTCTCGACCCCAACTGCCCGATCAAACCCTGCGGCTGCCTCGAGGCATCATTGCTTTGACCGCGCCCGATGGCTATGTTACAATAGCCGCCATGGATTTCCTGACCATCGGCAACATCACCAAAGATCTGATTCCGGGCGGCTACACGGTGGGCGGAACCGTCACCTACGCCTCGGTGGCGGCCCTGCGGCTGGGCCGCCAGCCCGGCGTGCTGGCGCGCGTGGGGCCGGACCTGGCCCTGCCCGCGGTCTACGCCGGCATCGAGCTGCACGCGCTGCCCTCGCAGCACACCCTGACCTTCGAGAACGTCTACACCCCTGACGGCCGCGTGCAGACCATCCACGCCTTCGCCGGCGCGATCGGCCCCCAGGATGTGCCCGCGGCGCTGGTGCAGGCTGCCCCTCCCATCGTGCTGCTGGGCCCGCTGGCCGGCGAGCTGGACCCCCAGGTGGCCGAGCTTTTTCCTGGCTCGCTGCGCGGCGTGGTGCCCCAGGGCTGGATGCGCCGCTGGGATGCCCGCGGGCGGGTGTCGCACCAGCCGCTGGCCTGCGAGGCCGACGTGTTGCGCCATGCCGACGTGCTGGTGATCAGCACCGAGGATGTAGACCACAACGTCAGCCTGGCCCGCTGCTACGCCGAGACGGTTCGAACGGTGGTGCTGACCCGCGGCCAGCATGGCGCCGACCTTTACCACGAGGGCCAGGTCACGCATCTGCGCCCCCGCCCGGCCCAGCAGATCGATCCCACCGGCGCGGGCGACACCTTCACGGCCGCGTTTCTGATCTATTTCAGCGAGACGGGCGACCCGATCCGCGCCGCGCGCTTCGCCAACGTGGCGGCCTCCTTTCTGGTGGAGGGCCTGAGCTACAGCACCACCCCCACCCGCGCCCAGGTCGAGGGCTATCTGGCCGAGCATGGATGGTGATATGACCCAAGTCTATGCGCTGGCAAACCAAAAGGGCGGCGTCGGCAAGACCACCACCGCGGTGAATCTGGCCGCCTATCTGGCCGCGGCCGGCAACCGTGTGCTGCTGGTGGACTGCGATCCCCAGGCCAACGCCTCCAGCAGCCTGGGCGTCAGCGCCGACGAGCTGGAGGTCACGCTCTACGACGCGTTGATCGACCAGACGCCGCTGGATCAGATCATCGCCCTGACTCCCCAGCTCCGGCTGGATTTGGCGCCATCCTCCCCCAAGCTGGCCGGCGCCGATGTGGAGATGGTCAGCATGATCGCCCGCGAGCGGCTGTTGCTGCGCATGTTGGCGCCGGTGCTGCACCGCTACGACCACGTGCTGCTGGACTGTCCGCCCAGCCTGAGCCTGCTGACCGTCAACGCGCTGACCGCGGCCAGCGGCGGCGTGATCATCCCCATCCAGTGTGAATATCTGCCGCTGGAGGGCTTGAGCCGGTTGACGCACACCATCGGCCTGGTGCGGGAGCATCTCAACCCGCAGTTGCGCATCTTCGGCATCGTCATGACCATGTTCGACGCGCGCACCAATCTGGCGGCCGACGTGGTGGCCGAGGTGCGCCAGCACTTTCCGCGCGAGATCTTCGACGCGATCATCCCGCGCAGCGTGCGGCTGAGCGAGGCGCCCAGCTATGGCCAGCCGATCCTGAGCTATGCGCCGGGATCGCCGGGCGCCAGCGCGTATCTGGCGCTGGCCCATGAGCTGATGGCGCGCGAGGCACGCGCGTTCCATGCCGGGAGGCAACCAGCATGAGCAAACCCCAACGCAGCGGCCTGGGCAAGGGCCTGGGCGCCTTGATTCCTGGCGGCGTCGGCGGCGCGGTGGTCACCCCTTCTGCGCTGCCATCTTCGGGCTTGGTCGAGGCGTCCATCGAGCAGATCGCGCCGAACCCGCGCCAGCCGCGCGACCATATGGAGCCGGAAGCGCTGGCCGAGCTGGCCGAATCGATCCGCACCCATGGGCTGATCCAGCCGCTGGTGTTGACGCTGGCGCCGGCCGGCGCGCCGGTGCAGTACTATCTGGTGGCCGGCGAACGACGCTGGCGCGCCTCGCAGTTGGCGGGCCTGCAGATCGTGCCGGCCATCGTCAAGGATGTGTCGCCCCAGGGGATGCTGGAGCTGGCGCTGGTGGAGAACGTGCAGCGGGCCGACCTTAACCCGTTGGAAGAGGCCGCGGCCTACCAGGCGCTGGTGGAGGAATTCGGCCTGACCCAGGATGTGGTGGCCGCGCGGGTGGGCAAGAGCCGGGTGGCCGTGACCAATGCCATGCGCCTGTTGCGTCTGCCCGATCGGGCCAAAGAGGCGGTGATCGCCGGCCAGATCAAGGAAGGGCATGCCCGCGCGCTGTTGGGCCTGCCCAGCGATGCCATCATCGAGCAGGCGCTGCAACTGGTGATCGAGAACGAGCTGAACGTGCGCCAGACCGAGGAGCTGGTGCGGCGCATGAGCCAGCAGGCGGCCGAGTCCAGGGCCGAGGAGCCAGCTAACGAGGAGGAAGTCAGCCCGGAGACGCGGGAGCTGGAGAGCCGCTTCCGCGACGCTTTGGGCACCAAGGTCAATCTCTACCGCAGCCGGCGCGGCGGACGGCTGGTGATCCACTTCTTTTCCGAGGAAGAGCTGGGTTCGATCTACGACGTGATCGTGGGCGACAGCGAATCGTACACCTGAACGCGTCGGGCGCGGAACAGGCAATTGGCGCGGTGTCATGCTGAGGTCCGCCGAAGCATCCCGGTCTCGTG
>JAJTXO010000359.1 GCA_021463315.1 Caldilineales bacterium
CGAACGATGTCGCCAAATATTTTGCGATCATTCCCGCCGCGTTTGCGACGACGTATCCCGCGCTGCAGGCATTGAATCTGCTCGGGCTTGCCACACCTGCGTCCGCGATCATGTCGGCGGTGATTTTCAATGCGCTCGTCATCGTCGCGCTGATTCCACTCGCGTTGCGCGGTGTGCCGTATCGCGCGGTGGGCGCGGCGCAGCTCTTGCGCGACAATTTATTGCTCTATGGCGTCGGCGGCTTGATTGCGCCATTCATCGGCATCAAACTCATTGATTTGATCCTGGTGACGCTGCGCCTGACGTAACCATAGTAACGACTTGTACACAAGTCGTTGCTGTGAAAAATAAAATGTTTTCTCAACTCAGACCCGCGCTCGTCGCGTTTGTCGCTCTTGCAATAATCACGGGTATCTTTTACCCATTCACCATCACGCTCATCGCCCAGCTCGCATTTCCATCGCAGGCGAACGGTTCGTTGATCGCGCAAAATGGAACCGTTGTGGGTTCGGCGTTGATCGGTCAGCACTTTGACGACCCGAAATATTTTTGGAGCCGGCCTTCGGCAACATCGCCGGTTGCTTTTAACGCCGGCGCGTCGGGCGGCTCGAATCTTGGTCCGACGAATCCCGCGCTGTTGGAGCAAGTGCAGGCGCGCATCGAGGCATTGCGCGCGGCCGACCCGGACAACACCGCGCCGATTCCCGTTGACCTCGTCACCGCATCGGCGAGCGGTCTTGACCCGCACATCAGCATCGCGGCGGCGAATTATCAGATTGCGCGAGTGGCGCGGATCCGCGGTCTGGATGTTGCGCGCGTGCGGGATTTGGTGGCACAATATACCGAGGGGCGGACATTGGGAGTCCTGGGCGAAGCGCGCGTAAATGTGCCACAGTTGAATTTGGCGTTGGATGGAATCGCGGGCGAATAA
This sequence comes from Caldilineales bacterium, assembly GCA_021463315.1. Classification (GTDB taxonomy): domain Bacteria; phylum Chloroflexota; class Anaerolineae; order JAAEKA01; family JAAEKA01; genus JAAEKA01. Next base: position 932 of record JAJTXO010000359.1, read on the forward strand.
AAGGACGAACGACGAACGTGAAATGTCAAACCTCAAGACCCAAAACTGGAAACTAGATGAGCACTCGTCCTGATCCGGATGCGTTGTTGGCGCGCGTGACGGCGGAAACGCCAGAGCGAAAACGCGGCAAACTAAAGATCTTTTTGGGGTATGCGGCGGGCGTAGGCAAAACCTATGCCATGCTGGGAGCGGCGCGTCAGCGCAAGGCGCAGGGTGTGGATGTGATTGTGGGTTATGTAGAGACCCACGGACGCGCCGAAACGGACGTTCTGCTAAATGGTTTGGAGACGCTGCCCCGCAAGACGATCGAATATCGCGGAGTGACTCTGTCCGACATGGATTTGGACGGGGTCCTGGCGCGTAAACCGCAGTTGGCGCTGGTGGATGAATTGGCGCACAGCAACGCGCCTGGCTCGCGCCACCCCAAGCGCCATCAGGATGTGGAAGATCTGCTGGCCAGCGGCATCGACGTCTACACCACCCTCAACATCCAGCATCTGGAGAGCCTCAACGACATCGTCGCCCAGATCACCGGCGTCGTGGTGCGGGAGACCATCCCCGACAGCGTGCTGGACCAGGCCATGGAGATCCGGCTGGTGGATCTGCCCCCGGCCGAGCTGGTGCAGCGGCTGCGAGAGGGCAAGGTCTATGTGCCGGCGCAGGCCCAACACGCGGTGGACAAGTTCTTCCGGCTGGGCAATCTGACCGCGCTGCGCGAGATCTCGCTGCGCCGCACCGCCGAGCGCGTCGACGACCAGATGCGCAGCTACATGCAGACGCGCGCCATCCCCGGCCCCTGGCCGGCCGCGGAGCGGCTGCTGGTGTGCGTCAGCCCCAGCCCGTTGAGCGAGCGGCTGATCCGCGCTGCGCGCCGTCTGGCCGACGAGCTGAACGCCGAATGGATCGCACTCAGCGTGAAGACGCCGGCGGCCGCGCGCCTGCCCGCCGCCGAGCAGGACCGCCTGGCCAACAACCTGCTGCTGGCCGAGAGCCTGGGCGCGCGCACGGTCTCGCTGCCGGGGCGTTCGGTGGAGGAGGTGGTGATCACCTATGCCCGCGCTCACAACGTCACCAAGATCATCGCGGGCAAGCCGGTGCGCTCCCATTGGCGGGAGCTGCTGCGCGGCTCGCTGGTCGACCGGCTGATTCGCCAGAGCGGCCCCATCGATGTCTATGTGGTCAGCAGCTCAGACCAGCCCACACAGCCCAGGGCGCCGCGTCCTCCCATGCGCCGCCAGCCCTGGCGACGCTACGCCGCTGCCGCCGGGCTGGTGGGAGCCGTCACGCTGGCCGGCCGGCCCCTCTCGCTGACGCTGGATCCCACCAACCTGGTGATGCTCTATCTGGCCATGGTGGTGGTGGCGGCCGTCTATCTGGGCCGCGGGCCAGCCATTCTGGCCTCCGTGCTGAGCGTGATGGCCTTTGACTTTTTCTTCGTCTCCCCGCTGCTCAATTTCGTCGTCGGCGACACCCAATACCTGCTGACTTTCGCTGGCCTGCTGATCGTCGGCGTGGTGATCAGCACGCTGACCGCGCAGGCACGGGAGCAGGCCGATGCCGCGTTGCAGCGCGAGACCGAGACCACCGCGCTGTATGAGCTGAGCCGCGATCTGGCGGCTGCGGTCACCCGCGATGCCATCGTACAGAGCGTGACCCACCACATGGCGCGCACCTTCGAGCGCGCGATCGTGATCCTGCTGCCGCCAGAAGAGAGCACCGGGCGGCTGGAAATCGCCGCGACCAGCAGCAGCCTGGAGCTACCCGAGGATGAGCTGGCGGTGGCCGACTGGGTCTTTCGCCGCGGCGAGCCGGCCGGCCGCAACACCACCACCCTCCCCGCGGCCAACCTGCGCTACCTGCCCCTGAAGACCGCCCAGGGAATCGTCGGCGTGCTGGGCGTGGTGGGGCCGGGCGAGGCGCAACGCCCGCTCAGCCCCGAGCAGCTCCGGCTGATGGATGCCTTCGCCAGCCAGGCGGCCATGGCGCTGGCGCGCGCCAATCTGGCCCGCCGGGCGCGGCAGGCCGAGGTGCTGCAGGTCACGGAAAAGCTCCAGTCGGCCCTGCTCAACTCGATCTCGCACGATCTGCGCACCCCCCTGGTGTCGATCACCGGCGCGCTGAGCGCGTTGCTGGCCGACGCCGGCCAGTTGGACCCCGCGACAGAGCGCTCGCTGCTGGAGAACGCGCACGAGGAGGCCGGCCGTCTCAACCAGTTGGTGGGCAACCTGCTGGACATGACGCGCCTGGAGGCTGGCGTGTTGACCATCCACAAGGAGCCCAGCGACCTGCAGGACGTCATCGGCGCGGCCCTGGCCTACCTGGGCCCGCGGCTGCAAGAGCGGACCGTGCAGGTGGATGTGGCCTATGAGATGCCGCTGACCCCGCTGGACTTCGTGCCCATCGTGCATGTGCTGGTCAATCTGCTGGACAACGCGCTGAAATACTCCCCATCCAGCCAGCCCATCGAGATCTCGGCGCGCGCCAGCGGACAGGAGGCGCTGATCGAGGTGGCCGACCGCGGGCCAGGCATTCCCCCGGAAGATCTCGATCGCATCTTCGACCGCTTCTATCGCCTGCAACGGCCTGGCGTGGTCACCGGCACCGGCCTGGGACTGTCCATCTGCCATGGCATCGTCGAGGCCCACGGCGGCAGCATCCGCGCGCAGAACCGGCCCGGCGGCGGCGTCAGCTTCGTCATCGCCCTCCCGCTGCGGAGCCCTGGCGATGGCTGAAGCCCAGGCCCGCATCCTGGTGGTGGACGACGAGCGGCCGATCCGGCGCTTTCTGTCCACCTCGCTCAGCGCGCACGGCTATCAGGTCTTCGAGGCCGTGGACGGACCGGCCGCGCTGGCCGCGGTCATCGACTGCCGGCCCGATCTGATCATCCTGGACCTGGGGCTGCCCGGCATGGATGGCGTGCAGGTCACCCGGCGGCTGCGGGAGTGGACGGCGCTGCCCATCATCATCCTCTCGGTGCGCGACCAGGAAGGGGACAAGATCGCGGCGCTGGACGCGGGCGCGGACGACTACGTGACCAAGCCCTTTGGCATCGGCGAGCTGCTGGCGAGGATGCGGGCTGCCCTGCGCCGGCTCGGCGCGCCAGGCGCCGAACCGATCTTTACGGTCGGCGGGCTGAGCGTCGATCTGGGGCGGCGGCTGGTGAACGTCAGCGGGCAGGAGGTGCAGTTGACCCCCACTGAGTACGATCTGTTGCGGGTGTTGGTGACGCACGCGGGCAAGGTGCTCACCCATCCCCACCTGCTGCGCGAGGTGTGGGGCGCGGGCTACACCGAGGATGTCCACACGCTGCGGGTCAACATCAGCAACCTGCGCCGCAAGATCGAGCCAGACCCCTCCCGCCCCGCCTACATCGTCACCGAGCCGGGGGTAGGCTATCGGCTGCGCGCGGAACCAGAAAACTGACGGCCGCAGCTTGAGATCGACCCTGCTAAAGCAAGCTGGTGGGCAAGAACCTGAGCTCAGTAGTTCACGATTCTCACGCAAAGCCGCCAAGAATGCCAAGAATGCTGCCCTTTGCGGTCTTTGCGCCTTTGCGTGAGACAACAATCGTGAAGTACTGGAGCTTGCTTTAGCATGGCCTGACGCGAGATCGCAAGGCACAGCAACGCCGCTGGCTACTCGGCCGGCAGCAGATCTTCCAGCAGGCTCATGGGCGCGACGGCCGCGCCGACGATGCCGGGGCCGGTGTGGACCCCCAACACCGGGGAGATGCGCTGCACCTCCAGCTTGGCCACGTTCAGCTTGCCGATCAACAGATTGGTCAGCGCATCGGCCTGCACCCCGAACTGGCCGTGCAACACTGTCACCCACAGGGGGGTGGCGTCATAGATGCCGTGCAGATGCTCGGCGATGGTCGCCAGCGCCTGCGAGATGTTGCGGCTCTTGCTCACGGTGCTGTACTTGCCGTCGTTGTGCTCCACACGAATGATCGGCTTGAGGCCGCAGTAGCGCTCTCTACGCGCGCGAGGCACCGCGCTCTTGGTCGAACGCGCGGCCTCGCGGTAGC
>JAJTXO010000036.1 GCA_021463315.1 Caldilineales bacterium
GCGGCGAAGTGATCGGCGTGCTGGACGTACAAAGCACGGAGCCAAACGCTTTCTCCCAAGAGGATATTGAAATTCTTTCCACGCTGGCAGATCAAGTAGCCGTAGCGATCACCAACGCAACTCTATATGAAGAAACTCAGCGCGCGCTTATGGAGAGCGATTTGATCTATCGTCAGAATCTCAAAGCCGGCTGGGAGCGCTATCTTGACCCGGCGGTCGGCGCACAATCTGCCGGCGCGCCCTGGGAGAACGTCGCCGGCGGGCCAGAGCTGTTCGCTGGCGAGGCCGAGGAGCTGACCGGCGTCGTCGCCCTTGACGACCACACGCTTGAAGTCACGCTCATCCAGCCGTCCAACACCTTCCTGCAGGAGCTGGCCGTCCCGGTGACGTGGGTCGTCCCGGAGGAAGCGGTCGTCGCGGGCAGCCCGACGTGGGTGGACAACCCGGTGGGCGCTGGCCCGTTCAGGTTTGTCGAGTGGGTGCCGAACGTGCGCCTCGTGCTGGAGGCCAACGACGACTTCTTCCTGGGCAGGCCGCAGATTGACCGCCTCGAATACCTGGTCGTGCCCGACACGTCCACCGCGCTGGCGCAGTACGAGGCCGGCGAGCTGGACATCGTCAGCGTGCCGCCCAGCGCCCTGCAGCGCGTCACCGAGGACCCGATCCTGGGCCAGCAGCTCGCCTACTTCACGCGCGCGCAGCTTCGCTTCACTGGCATGAACCAGGACCTGTTCGAGCCGTTCAAGGACGTGCGCGTGCGCCAGGCCTTCATCTACGCCATTGACCGCGACACCATCGTCACCCACGTGCTCAACAACGCCTGGACACCGGCGACCGGCCTGGTCCCGCCCAACATTCCGCAGCACAACCCGGACCTGCAAGCCTACCCCTATGACCCGGCGAAGGCGCAGGAGCTGCTGGCCGACGCCGGCTACCCTGGCGGCGCGGGCTTCCCGCCGGTCGAACTCGCCACGCTCGACACAACGACCGCCGAGGCGATGGCGGCCATGCTCACGGCCAACCTGGGCATCACCGTCGAGATTTTGCAGCCGGAGCGCGGCGACATGATTGACGGGCTGTGGGCGGGCGACCGCTGGCCGTTCTTCTTCTTTGGCTGGACGGCGGACTCGCCTTCCGCCTCGGTGTGGACGTATGAAATGCTGTACTGCGGGCTGGACAGCAACTTCTCCAACTACTGCAACGCCGAGGTGGACGCCGCCATTGACCTGGCGCGCGGCACGCTGGATGTCGCCGAATCTACCGCCTACTGGCAGCAGGCGGAAGCGCTGGCCCATGTCCATGAGCGCCGCGCAGACCGCTGTGCCGGTGTGCGCGTCGAAGATCAAACGCACCGGGTCAGCCTTGCCGCCGATGGAGAGGGGGAAGATCTCCAGGCGGGGCTTGTGGGCCGCGATGGTCTCGCACACCTCCAGCATGTGCGCGCCCAACACCAGATGGCGGTCCGCGCCGAAGTGATAGGTGTAGTCCTCCATGAAGGAGGTTCCGCCCGGCCGGCCCGCGCTCATGACCTTCATGGCGCGCACCAGCGCGGCGGTCTTCCAGTCCCCTTCGCCGGCGAAGCCGTAGCCATCCCGCATCAGCCGCTGCACGGCCAGGCCAGGAAGCTGCGCCAAGCCGTGCAGATCCTCGAAGGTGGTGGTGAAGGCGGTGAAGTTGCCGTTTTGGAGGAAGCGGCGCAGCCCGATCTCGATGGCCGCGCCCGCGCGCAGCGAGGCGTTGCGCGCGCCGCCGGGCCGCAGCGCCGGGGCCACGTCGTACTCGTCCAGATAGGCCTGCTGCAACTGATCGATCTCGGCCTCGCTGGCGCTGTTGACCAGCTCGACCAGGTCGCCCACGCCGTAGCCATGGACGTTGTAGCCCAGTTGCACCGTGGCGGCCACCTTGTCCCCCTCGGTCACCGCCACGTTGCGCATGTTGTCGCCGAACCGAGCCACCCGCGCGCCTTGCCAGTCGGCCCACGCGGCCGCGACGCGCGCCCAGTCGCCCAGCTCAGCCTGCACCTCCGCGTCCTGCCAGTGGCCGACCACCACCTTGCGCTCCATGCGCAGGCGGCTGACCATGAAGCCAAACTCGCGGTCGCCGTGCGCGGCCTGGTTCAGGTTCATGAAGTCCATGTCGATCTCAGACCAGGGGATCTCGCGGTTGAACTGCGTGTGCAGATGGGCCAGCGGCTTCTTGAGCTGCGTCAGCCCGGCGATCCACATCTTGGCCGGCGAGAAGGTGTGCATCCAGGTGATCAAGCCGATGCACGCCTTGGCGGCGTTGGCCGCCAGGCAGAGCTCGCTGATCGCCTCCGACGTGGTCAGCACGTCCTTGAACACCACGCGGACCGGCATCGACGGAGAGCTGTCCAGGCTGGCAGCGATCTCGCGCGCGTGCTCGGCGACAAGCTCCAAGGTTTCCGGGCCATAGAGATGCTGGCTGCCCACCACGAACCAGACTTCGTACTGCGTCAGGTCGATCATGGAACTAGCCCTTCCGCTTGCTGTAGACGTCGAAGAAGACGGCGGCCAGCAGCACCAGGCCCTTGATCGCCTGCTGGAAGTCGATGCCGACGCCCATGATCGACATGCCGTTGTTCAGCACGCCCATCACCAGCGCGCCGATGACCGCGCCCACCACCGTGCCGATGCCGCCGCTGGCCGAGGCGCCGCCGATGAAGCAGGCGGCGATCACGTCCAGCTCGAAGCCGTTGCCGGCCTTGGGGGTGGCCGAGTTCAGGCGGGCGGTGAACACCATGCCGGCCAGCGCGGTCAGCAGCCCCATGTTGACGAAGGTCAGGAAGAGCAGGCGCACCGTCTTGACGCCGGAAAGCTGCGCGGCCTTCTCGTTGCCGCCCATGGCGTAGATGCGCCGGCCCAGCGTGGTGCTGGTGGTGAGAAAGGAGTAGACGCCGATCAAGATAATCATCAGCACCAGCACATTGGGCAGCCCCTTGTAGGTGGCCATCAGCCAGCAGAGCCCCATGATGGCGGCCGTCAGCACTGTGTACTTCAGCACAAGGATGGGCATCGGGGAGACTTCCAGCTTGTACCTGATCTGCTTGCGCCGTGACGCGATCCCTCTGTAGATGAGAAAGGCCGATAGCAGCGCTCCGATCACCAGCGTGGTGATGTGAATGCCCTGCCCACCGAACGGGTCGGGAATGAAGCCCGAACTCAGACGCTGGAAACCGACCGGAAAAGGCCCAATGGACTCGCCGCCCAGAATGGTCAGCGTCAACCCGCGAAAGATCAACATGCTGGCCAGGGTGGCGATAAAGGCAGGGATCTTGATATTGGCGACCCAGAAACCGTTCCACGCGCCGATCAAGCCGCCGATCACCAGGCAGATGAACATCACCAGGACGAAATTCAGCTTGTAGTTGACGATCAGAATAGCCGCGATGGCGCCCACAAAGCCGACCACTGAACCGACCGACAGATCGATCCAACCGGCCACGATGATCAGCAGCATGCCCAGCGCCATAATGACGATGTAGCTGTTTTGCAGCACAAGGTTGGTCAGGTTCACCGGTTTCAGCAAGGTGCCATCGGTGACGATCTGAAAGAAGACAATGATCACGATCAGGGCGATCAACATGCCATATTCACGGATGTTGCTCCTGATCAGGCTCTTGATAGCATCGGGACCAAAGAGGCTACGAACCGTCGATTCCGACGTGGCTTGGGGTGTACTCATGATGGAATCACCTCCTGTTGCTTCAGGATGCAAGACATGATCTTCTCTTGCGTGGCCTCGCTGGCCATCATCTCGCCGACGATGGCGCCTTCGTTCATGACATAGATCCGGTCACTCATGCCCAGGACCTCGGGCAGCTCCGATGAGATCAGGATAATGGCCTTTCCCTCGTCCACCAACTGATTGATGATGGTATAGATCTCATACTTGGCGCCCACATCGATACCACGGGTCGGCTCATCCAGGATCAGAATATCGGGGTCAGCAAACAACCATTTGCTCAACACCACCTTCTGCTGGTTGCCGCCGGACAGGTTGACCACCTTCTGCAAGATGCTGGAGCACTTGATGTTCAGCTTCTCGCGGTAGTCGGTGGCGACCCGCATCTCCTTCGGCTCGTTGATCACAAAGCGATCCGCCACCCCCTCGAGGTTGGCCAGGGTGATGTTCTCCCGAACTTCCTTGATCAAGACCAAGCCGTAGTTCTTCCGGTCCTCCGTGGCGTAGGCGATGCCATTGGCGATAGCCTTGTTGATCGTGCTGACGTCGATCTCCTGGGCGTCCTTGAGAACCTTGCCGCTGATCCGCCGTCCATACGCCTGGCCAAAGACGCTCATCGCCAGCTCGGTGCGACCGGAGCCCATCAGCCCTGAAATGCCGACCACCTCGCCGCGATGCACCACCAGGTTGACGTTATCGACCACCTTGCGGCCTTCGTACAGGGGATGGTAGGCGTTCCAATCGCGCACCTCGAAGAGCACCTCGCCGATCTGCGGCGTGCGCGGCGGGTAGCGATGCGTAAGATCGCGTCCCACCATGCCGCGGATGATGCGGTCTTCGGTGATCGGGTCCTGATGACAGTCCAGCGTCTCGACCGTGGTGCCATCGCGCAGGATCGTGATCGAATCCGCCACCTTGGAAACCTCGTTCAGCTTGTGCGAGATCAAGATCGAGGAGATACCCTGGGCTTTGAACTGCAGCAGCAGCTCCAACAGCGCGGCGCTGTCGCTCTCGTTGAGGCTGGCAGTCGGCTCGTCGAGAATCAGCAACTGCACCTCCTTGGTCAGCGCTTTGGCTATCTCGACCAACTGCTGTTTGCCCACGCCGATATGGGCGATCAGGGTGTTGGGCGATTCGTGCAGCCCCACCTTCTCCAGCACAGCCTGAGCTTGCAGCTTCGTTTCGACCCAGTCGATCACCCCCTTCTTTCCTCGCTCGTTGCCCAGGAAGATGTTCTCGGCGATAGAAAGAAATGGGACCAGCGCCAGCTCCTGATGGATGATCACGATTCCCAGCTTTTCGCTGTCGCTGATATCGGTGAAGCGGCATTCTTTGCCCTGGTAGAAGATCTCGCCGGTGAACGTGCCATGGGGATAGACGCCGCTCAAGACCTTCATCAGCGTGCTTTTCCCAGCGCCGTTCTCGCCCACGAGGGCGTGAATCTCCCCTTGTCTGACGCTGAGATTCACATCATCCAGTGCTTTGACGCCCGGGAATGTCTTAGTGATGTTGCGCATTTCCAGAATGACGTCGGACATAGCTTTCTCCTAGGCTGGATGCGCGCCAGCCTGCGCGGCTGGCCCGCTGTTCATTGGCCATAATACGCGTGCGCGCCGTGTTTGCGCAGAAAATGCTTATCCTGCAGTTCCTGCGGCGCTGGCTGGACGCCCTGCTTCAACTGTTCCGTGTGATAGGCCATCTTGGCCACTTCCTCCAACACCACCGCGTTATGCACCGCTGTGTAAACATCCCTGCCCCAGGCAAAGACTCCATGGTTGGCGCACAGCACGCCCGGAATGTGCGCCGGATGCTGGCCCTGAAAGGTCTCTACGATCACCTTCCCCGTGTTGCGCTCATACTCGCTCTCGATTTCCAGCCGCGTCAGCGGCCGGGCGCAGGGGATCGCGCCGTAGAAATAGTCGGCGTGGGTGGTGCCATAGCAGGGAATGCTGCGGCCCGCCTGCGCCCATGCGGTGGCCCACGGCGAATGGCTATGGACGATGCCGCCCAACTCAGGGAAAGCGAGGTACAGCTCCAGATGCGTTGGCGTGTCCGACGATGGCTTGTAGCGCCCTTCGACCCGGTTGCCCTCCAGATCAACCACCGTCATGTCCGCGGGCGTCAGAACGGCGTACTCCACCCCACTGGGTTTGATGACAAACAGCCCCGCCGCCCGATCGATGCCGCTCACGTTGCCCCAGGTGAACAGCGCGAGGCCGCGCTTGGGCAGCTCCAGGTTAGCCTCGTACACTTGCTGCTTCAGTGCTTCAAGCATCGCCAATCTCCTCAGCAAAACAGCTCGCGCTGGGATCTAACCCTCGTTGCTCCCAAACGCTTCCTGCACGGCCCGCAACACGACCACGTCGTCAACCTCCAGCGACTTCAGGTCGCGCCTGCCGTCGGCGGTAGTCTGGGCGACCGCTTTCTGCGCGGCGACGATCCAGTCCACCGCCATGTCAGGGCCGACGAGGCTGGTGTCGATCACCAGGTTGTAGTAGCTGGCGATGTCCCAGCGCACGCCGTACCAGGACTGAATGAACGAAGCACGGACATGGTCGCTCTCCTTGACGATCTTCTCAGCCTTGGCACGGTCGGTCAGCTTTCTTCTGTCCATGACTCGCTGCACCCGCGTGGTAAAGGGCGCCTGCAGCCGGACGTTCAGCACGTTGGCATACCCGCCCAGCACGACAAAGGCGCCCCGCCCCAGCAAGATCACATTGTCCAACGAGGCGGTGGCTTTCAGCACACGGTTCAGGGTGGCGACCATCTCCAGACGGGACTCGTCCATGCGATCCCAGTAGCTGGCGGAGGCTTCATAGTTCCGCGCGAACTGCACGAAACCGAACTGCTTGAGCACCGACTCCAGCATGGTCTTATCGATCAGCCGGTAGTCTAAGGCTCTGGCGAGCTGTTGGGCAACCACGGCGCCCTCACTGCCGATTTCCCGAGAAATGGTGATCACAGACATGGCTTATCTCCAGCGATGTTTCTGGTTCCCCGGACGAGATTCAGATGGACGGCTAGAGCCGCCTGCTGCCAGCAGGCGGCTCCAGCGCGAGGGAGAGGCTTACTTCAACTGGTCAGCGGTGTAGTAGCCCGAGTCCACCAGGATTGCCTCGTAGTTGCTGGCATCCACGCTGATGGGCGCCAACAGGTAGGAGGGCACCACCTTGACCGTGTTGTCGTAGGTCGTGGTGTCGTTGACCGGCACTTCCTGGCCCTTCAAGGCGGCATCCACCATCGCGGCGGCCTGGGCAGCCAACTGGCGGGTGTCCTTGAAGACGGTGAAGCGCTGCTCGCCGGCGATCATCGACTTGATGGAGGCGATCTCCGCATCCTGCCCGGTCACCACCGGCATGGGCAGATCGCCCGTGCCGTAGCCAACGCCCTTCAGTGAAGAGAGGACGCCGCGCGAGATGCCGTCGTAGGGGGAGAGCACTGCATCCACCCGCTTGTCGGTGTAGAACGCGCTGAGCAGGTTGTCCATGCGCGCCTGGGCGGTGGCGCCGTCCCAGCGCAGGGTGGAGACCTTGTCCATCCCCGTCTGGCCGCTGCCAACCACCAACATGCCGCTGTCGATGAAAGGCTGCAGCACCGACATCGCGCCGTCATAGAAGTAGAAGGCGTTGGTGTCGTCCGGCGAGCCGCCGAACAGCTCGATGTTGAACGGCCCCTTGCCATCCTTCAGGCCCAGCGCATCGATGATCTGCGTGCCCTGGAGCACGCCGACCTGGAAGTTGTCGAAGGTGGCGTAGTAGTCGACGTTGGGGGTGTTGGTGATCAGGCGGTCATAGGCCAGAACCAGCACGCCCTCGTCATGGGCCTTCTGCAACGTGTCGGACAGGGTGCTGCCGTCGATGGACGCGATCACCAGCACCTTGGCGCCCTTGGTGATCATGTTCTCGATCTGGGCCAACTGGTTGGGGATGTCGTCCTCGGCAAACTGCAGCTCGGTCCGGTAGCCCAGCTTCTGGAAGGCCTCGACCATGCTGTTGCCGTCGGAGATCCAACGGGCGGAAGACTTGGTTGGCATCGAGATTCCAACCAGCGCAGCGTCAGCCGCGACCGGGGCCGCGGCGCCATCGCCGGTGGCCGGGGCAGCCGTGGGGGCAGATGATGGGCACGCCGCCAGGGCCAAAGCCAGGACGACGAGCATGCTCAAGAGAAACAGGCGAGAGGTGTGCTTCATACTTTTTCTCCATAGAGACAGGTTGAGAATGACGAACCAGCAGATGTTCGTTCGTGTAATTTGTATCACATTTGGTGATACTTGTCAAGCGTCTGTGACAAGTATCACCGCGGGTTCTCCCCGCTCATCCAGCTTACCCAGCTCTCCCCTCCCGAAACAGCGCCGCCCAACAGCGCTCATCCCCGGCCGCCAGTTCCAGCCCGGCGCGCGGCGGCCGGAGGCAAGGCTGCGCGCCGAAAGCCTGGGCCACGCCGCGGGCCGCGGGCGCAAAATAGGCCGTCACCTGGCAGTGCAGCCCGCCATCGTCGCGCCGCGTGAAGACCGCCATCTCGGCCGGCCGGCCAGCGGCGACGAACAGCGATCGAAAGGCTTCCTCGATCTGCGCCAAGGAGATGTCCGCGCCCATGCCGTCGCCGAGAAAGAGCCAATGCCAGGTGTCCGTCGTGGTCGTCACAACAGTCCCTTGCTGCGCGCCACCCGCGCAGCCTCCCGCCGCGTGTTGACGTGCAGCTTGGCCAGGATGCTGCGCATGTGGCTCTTGACCGTATGCACGCTGATGGATAGCTCCTCGGCGATCTCCTTGTCCGACACGCCGCGCGCGGCCACGCTCAGCGTCTCCAGCTCCCGCCGGGTCAGCTCAACCAACTCCTCCTCAGCCGCGAAATACGCCGGCGCGCGCGCGTTCATCCGCTGGAACTCGGCCAACACCCGCCCAGCCATGCGCGGGCTGAGCGCGGCCTCGCCCCGCAGCGCGCCCCGCAGCATGGCCAGCATCTCCCTGGAGTGTATATCCTTGAGCAGATAGCCCTGCGCGCCAGCCTTGAGCGCCTCCAACAGCTTCTCGTCGTCGTCGCGCACCGTCAGCATGACGATGGTCGTCTCGGGCAGCTTCTCGCGGATCTGGCGCGCGGCCTCGATGCCGTCCAGCGCCGGCATCTGCACATCCATCAGCACCAGGTCAGGCTGCAGCGCCTGCGCCATCACCACCGCCTCCAGCCCGTCGCCCGCCTGGCCCACAACTTCGAGATCGGGCTGCGCGGCGATGATGCCCGCCAGCCCCTCCCGCAGCAGTGCGTGGTCATCCACCAGCAACACGCGCGCGCGGGTCATCGGCGTGGCTCCTCGGCCGGGAAGAGCAGCGTTACGCTGGTCCCTGCGCCCGGCGCGGACTCGACGCGCAGCTCCCCGCCGATGTGCGCAGCGCGCGCCTGCATCACCCGCAGCCCGAAGTGGCCGTTGGACTGGGCCGCCTGCGCTGCAGGATCGAAGCCGCAGCCGTCGTCGGCGACGGTGATCACGCCGCAGCCGTTCAGCCGGCCGTAGCGAACGTCCACGGTGCGGGCCTGCGCGTGGCGACAGGCGTTCTCCAGCGTCTCGCGCGCGATGTTGACGATCTGCTCGGCCATCTCGCGCGGCGCCTCGACCGGCGCGTCCGCCTCGGCCTGCCAGTCGATGCCGACCCGGTACTTGCCCTCCACCTCGCGCACAGTCTCGTGCAACAGCGCGGGCAGGCGGCGTTCCCGCGGCGCGTCGTCCAGCAACTGCCGAATCGACTCGCGCACCTGGCGCGTCGCCTGGTTGATGACGCCGCGCGTGCGCCCCAGGTTGTCCAGCGCCTGGCGCGGCTCGCCGCCGGCCAGCAGCTCAGCGGTCTCGTCGGTCACCAGGCCGAGATAGCTCAACGTCTGCGCCAGCCCGTCGTGCATGTCCGCGGCGATGCGGTTGCGCTCCTCCAGCGCGGCGACCTTCTCGGCCGTCGCGTAGAGCCGGGCGTTTTGCAGGGCGACCGCGGCGATGTTGGCCAGCTTGGTCGCCAGCTCAGTCGACTCGGCGGGAAAGTGCTGGGGCTGGGCGCTGGTGACGCACAGCGCGCCGATCACATGGTCGCCAATACGCAACGGGGCGACCACATGGCTGGCGGTGTGGTCATTCGCCAGCATCGCACAGCCGCTGACACAGTGGGCGTCGCTGCACATCAGCGCATGTTGGCTGAGCAGCACCCCGCGCGCCAAGGCAATGTCCGTGGAAGCGTGGATGGCGCCGGTCTGCGCGACGGGCTCGCCGCTGGCAGCCTTGAGCTGCAAGCGCTGCCGGCTGTCGTCCAGCAGACAGAGCATGGCAAGATCGGCATCCAACAGGACGCGGGCTTTGTCGGCCACCGAGCTCAGCAGCGCGCGCAGCTCGAGCTGCGACGCGATCTCCCGGCTGACCTCGTTGAGCGCGTTCAGCTCGCGGGTGCGCCGGTCGACGCGAGTTTCCAGCGTGGCCGCCAGCTCCAACTGCTCCGCGCGTGAGCCGCGCAGGCTCAGCCGCATCGCGTCAAAGGCCTGGGACAGCGCCTGCACCTCCTGCGGGCCAGCGACCTGCACCGTGGTGTCGAGATCGTTCTCGCCCAGCCGCCGGGCAGCCTGTTCCAGACTCTGCAAGGGGGCCAGCAGCGACCGGCGCGTTACCCAGGCGCCGATCCCCAGCAGCGCTAGCGCGGCCGCCAGAAAGCCCAGTTGCATGGCGCGCAGGCGGTTGACCTTGGCCGTGGCATTGGCCTCGTACAGGCGCACCACCTGATCGGCGCGCTCCAGCAGCACCGCGGCGCTGGCTGCCACAGCCTGACGCGCGGCCGGCGAGGGGTAGTCGCCGGCCAGCTCCGGCTGCTGCTGGTCCAGCAGCGCGCGGAACCCGCCCCAGGCCAGGTCGACCTGGTCCAGCGCGGCGCGCAGGTCGGCATCCGGCGCGGCCGGCAGCGTCACCGGGACGCCGGAGGGGTAGGGTGCGGCCCCGCCGTCGCGCAGCGCGGCTTGGGTCTGGTCAAAGATCCGCTGGACCTCCAACAGAGTGCTATCGGCGATCGACGCGCCATCAGTCTCGCCGGCCAGCCGCGCCATCTGCTGCGCCAGCATTCGCTGGCGACCTGCCAGGTTGATCAGCAGGGCGTCCTGGCGCTGCGTCTCGCTCCCCCACAGCATCGCGGCCACCGACACGACCACCAGCAGGACGAAGGCGGCGAACAGATAGGTCATGCGCGCTTGCAAGCTCTTAGACATGGGAATCCCTTGCGGAGAGGCTGTTCATCGGCCAGCCGGACCCTGGCAGGTGCGGCGGACGGGCCGTTGCGGATCGTGTCGCCATTGTACCACACCTGAAGCGTTTTGCTGACAACCGTTCCACCGGGGTCGTGTAGCTAGTTCGGTTGAAATTGTGAGCGAGGCGGTATCCAAGTAAGGCAAGTACAAACCGAGAAGCGGAAAGGAGACCGCCTGTCCTGAAGATGGCCGCTCGGGCCGGTCCTTGCGCAGCACCCCGGAGGGGGCCGACCGAGCCCGCTGTTTTCATAGACGGTTGTGCGTGGAGCACGTGAATGTCTACTCAACCCGCAGGGCCGTATCGAGACCCGTTTTGCGAAGGTAGCCAGGTCGTTGGTGGCGTCGTTTGTGTTCCTGGCAGTTGTTGTCCGGGGACAGCCAGGCGCGTTGCCGACACTTGACGAGCATCGTGACTGGATGTACAATCATCTTAGTGGTGCATTTCACGAGGTAAACCCAGGCTCAATTCGTCTCGAGCTGCAACCAGGGCACTGTTACCCTCATATAGGCAGGGATCGAACAAACCACACTTTCATACTTCACCATGGCAAGGGATATCCATGAAACCCAGACTTGGCCGCCAAACCATAGCTGCGCAGGAAACGCGATCTGCTGCAACGCAACCGCGACAGCCCACGGCGTGGCCACGGTTGGCCGTCGCATTGTTCATAGCGCTGGCAGCACTGAGTTTTATTCTGGCAGCCCTTGCCTAATCCCACGCAGAACTACGGCTTGCTCTTGCGCCAGGCTGCCGCCGCCGGTTATGTCATCTACGACTTCTGCAGCGAGCGCGGCGTATCCCCATGTACTGCGGCGCAAGCGCCTCAACTGACTGTATGGTATCGTTAACAGATGAGTAAAGAACGATGTCAAGGAGATATGGATCATGTTGAAACAAAGAATGATACGACTCGGGCTGGGCGCGTTGCTGGTTCTCAGCCTGATCGGGGTAGATACACCCTCTCTGTCCTTACCTGCGCAGGCGCAAGGACCGGCAACCTTCGACTGCGCCGCGGTGACGGAGATCCCGAAGCAGGAATGCGAGGCGCTGGTGGCCTTCTATGTCAGCACCGATGGCGACAACTGGATCAACCACAGCGGCTGGCTGCAAACCAATACTCCATGCACATGGTATGGTCTTGCTTGTGATGCTGGACATGTAAGCCGTCTAGAGTCTTATGCCAACAACTTACAAGGCCATTTGCCCGAAGAATTGGGCACTTTGACAGAACTAGTCGTATTTCGGCTTGCGCATGCTGATCTTCCAGGTCCGATGCCAGTTTCGCTAACGAACCTTCAACGTCTGGAAACATTGATGCTAGTAAACGTTGGGCTAGCTGGGTCATTACCACCTGATATAGGTAAGTTAACCTCGATTCGTGCCTTGGATTTGGGTCACAATCAACTCACCGGATCAATGCCTCCTCAACTGGGCAATTTGACAGATATTGAACTCTTATATCTGGACGACAATCAGCTTGATAGTCCAATTCCTCCTGAGTTAGGCAACCTACCACAGTTGGTCTTCCTGTCCTTGGAGAACAATCAGTTGAGCGGCTCTATTCCTCCGAGCTTTGGCCAACTAACAAATCTCTGCGATCTCGACCTGAGCAGCAACCAGTTGAGCGGCACTATTCCGCTCGAGCTGGGCAGCCTGACGCGCATCGGCTGGTGTCGCCATCCCTCCGCGCTGCATGGCACTGAGAACATGACCTGGCCTGATTGGCGACCGTTGTCCGGCACCGGACGCCCTCCTCAGCCCAACACCGGCTACCTCAATCTCGCCGCCAACCACCTGAGCGGCGCAGTGCCGGTGGAACTAGGTCAACTCACCCAGGCATCCGGCGTCAACATCGGCTGCAACATGCTGTCAGGAGACTTCTCCTACGCCGTCTCCCGCGTCATCCGCTGGGGATCCATCGACTACAATGCACTGACCGGTTACGATCCGGCCGTCTTTTACTGGCCGTGGTATCTCACTCAGACCATAGCCCCGACCAACCTGAGCGTGACAGGCAGCAGCAACGGCGCGCCGATTGTTCTGAACTGGACGCCGATCGCGTACACAGAACACACCGGCTACTACGAGATTAGCTACGCTACTGCGCCGGGCGGTCCGTTCACGGTTTACGGCCAGACTGCGGACAAAAGCGCCAGCACCTACGCGGTCATCCTGCCGTCCAGACCGACGCCTTACTACTTCCGCCTGCGCACCGTCACCGAACCACACGACGGGAGCAGTCCCAATACTGATTGTGGCGCCCCGCAACCGAACACGGTAATCAGCGAGTACACCCAGGTGGTGGCCAGCGGCGGCGGAGAACCCACGCCAACCCACACGCCCACGTCGACCGCGACATCAACGCAAACGCCGACTCCCTCTGCCACGCCCACGCAAACGCCGACGGCAACCGCAACGCCCACTGCCACGCCCACGAAAACCGCCACAGCGACGGCGACACCCAGTGCAACGGCGACGCCGACGGCCACCAAAACAGCCACGCCCACGCAAACCGTCACACCGACCGCAACGGCCACTGCCACATGGACCGCGACCCCATCGCGGCTGTGGCTGCCGTTGATCGTGCAGTGGTAGGAACATCTGACCCTCAACCTTCAACCCTGTTGGGCCGCGAGCCACACGAGCGACGGGTGCATGTGCGGCATGGGTTGAAGAGAACCATGCGTTCAATCATCCACAAACCGTGTACTACAATTCAATCGGCCCGATTTGGCAAGATCAGCCGCACGGCGCTTTCGTAGAAGAGGTAGTCCCAGGCCCAATTGAGCAGCACCGCCAGCCGGTTGCGAAAGCCGATCAGAAAGAAGATGTGTACCGCCAGCCAGATCAGCCAGGCGATGAAGCCGGTGAACAGGCGGCCGCGCACCTGGGCCACCGCGGCGTTGCGGCCAATGGTAGCCATGGCGCCCTTGTCGCGGTAGCGAAAGGGCTGCGGCGGCAGGCCGAGACGCATGGCGGCGATGTTGCGGGCCGCGTGGTCGCCCTGCTGCATCGCCACCTGCGCCACACCAGGCAACATGGCGCCGTCCTGTTCGAGGTAGACGGAATCGCCAACTACGAACACGTTGTCGTGGTGCAGCGCTTGCAAGGTCGGCCGCACAGGGATGCGCCCGCCGCGCACCCGCTCCAGCGGCGGCTCGCTGGCCAGCGGCGCGCCGCTCACCCCGGCCGTCCAGATGGGTGAGGCGGTGGCCAGCGCCTCGCCGCTGGCCAGGAGAACGGCGTCGGCGCTGATTTCGGCCACCGTCGCGTTCAGCCGAACCTCCACACCCATCGCGGCCAGTCGCCGCTGCGCGTACTCGCCGCCGCCCACCCCTTGCAGCAGCCGGCCGGTAGCCTCCAGCAGGATCACCCGCGCCTCCTGCTTCAAGCGCAGCTCAGGGAAATCCTTGACCAGCGGCTGAAAGAGCAGTTCCGCCAGCGCCCCGCTGAACTCCACGCCGGTCGGTCCGCCGCCAACTACCACGAAGGTCAACAGCCGCTGGCGCTCCCCGGCCTCCTTCTCCGGCAACTGCGAAGCCCGTTCGACGCAGCGCAGCACATGGTTGCGCAGCGCGACCCCTTCCTCCACCGACTTGAGGGTGAAGGAGTGGCTGGCAGCGCCCGGCACTCCAAAGAAGTAGTTCACACTCCCCGGCGCCAGAATCAGGTAGTCGTAGGGGAAGGTCCGGTCGGCGCTGTAAACCACCTGCTGGTCGAGATCGATGCGTTGCACGTCGGCCATGGCAAAGCGGGCGTTGGCCTGCCGGCTGACCAGGCCGCGCACCGGGCGGGCGATCAGCCCCGGCTCCAGCTCGGCCGCGGCCACCTGGTAGAGCAGCGGGAGAAAGGTGTGGTAGTTGTTCTTGTCCAGCAGACGGACCGCGACATCTTCCTTGGCCAGGGCGCGGGCAGCCCACAGGCCGCCAAAGCCCGCGCCAACGATCACTACCTGTGGGGGGTCGCCATCCATGGCTATGCACCGTCCTTTGCGTGGTTCAGGCCGAAGGCTGAACGCTGAATGCCGGCGATTATACCACACCTGATCCGTTCACGCTTCCCAGGCCCGTCACAGATATGGTACAATGCACGCCATGAACCCACCGACACCTGTCCTCGCCGCCGGCGCCTGGTGCTGGCACGCCGACTACTACGCCGGCCGCTGGTCGTTGCTGGATCAGCCGGCCGGGGCCGCGGCCGCCGGCCTGGCCGCCATCGAATGCAACGACTTCATGCTGCCGCCGCCCCGGCTGAGCCGGCTGCGCCAGCCCCTGCTGCGCCTGCTGCCCGGCGCGCCGCCGGAGCTGTGGCGCTATAGCCGGGCCAGCCTGCGCCAGCTCCCCGCGGCCGTGGCCGCTGATCCGCAACTGCGCCGCGGCGAGGCCTATCTGGCCGCCGGCCTGCGCGCCGAGGCCATCCGCGAGCTGGACGAGCTGCGCGGCCACGCCATCGAG
>JAJTXO010000360.1 GCA_021463315.1 Caldilineales bacterium
CCCACCAATTGCCCATCCACCACCAACGGCGCCCCGATCCAGGAGCCTAGATGTTTGGTAGCCTCCGAGCCGACCCAACGGGGGTCATTCAGGCAGTCGTTGACCAAAATCGTCTCCCGATTGGCCACCATCTCCTGAAACAGCGGGATATTTGCCACCGGCAGCCGCATGCCGAACCACCAATCGGCATGGGTTCCCTCGGCCGCCTGGCAAACCATGACCCCATCGCGCACCACGAACAAAGTGCAGTTGTCGAACTGCAACAGCGAGTGTAGTTGGCCCATCACCGGGGGCAGCGCATCGGTCAAATCCGGCGTCGAGTTCAAGATGCTGGCTACCTTGGCCAAAGCCTCGGCGCGCTCGCGTTCGCGCCGCTCGGCCGCCAACAGCCGGGCATTGTCCAGCGCGGCCGCGGCCTGGTTGGCAAAGGCCTCAAAGGCTGGCAGATCCTCTTCGCTCAGATTCTCGCCCAGGATCACGAAGATATCCTGCACCTGGTCTTGGTTCACCACCGGCGCCAGCACTGCGCGCTGCTGGCCCAGAATCCCGACCGCGACATCTCGGGGGATGCCTTGGCGCATCAGGACCGCTATGCTGATGGTTTCGTTCGGCGCGGCGAAGAACTCTGCCTTTCTGGTGGCCAGCACACGCTCAAACTCAGGGAGTGACTCCATCGACAGGATCAGGTCGGCGACCTCAGCGGACGTCCAGTAGGATGTGAGCTCGACCAACCGTCCCACCGGGCTGAAGTGCTCCAGGCGAAGCTTCCGCTGCGTTGCGTCGTAGTTCAGGGCTACCAGCGAAAAGCCCAGCTTAGCCACCTCATCGGCGATCGTCTGATAGACCTGATGCGGCGCGGTGGCCTGGCGCACCGCCGCGGCGGCCGCGTTGAGCGCCAACAAGGTCTTTTCAGTGCGCTTGCGCTGCGTGATATCGTTGAAGGCCGTCAGCGTGCCGGTGAAGATCCCGTTTTCGAACAGCGGCGTGGCGCTGACCAGCACTGGCACCTGATGTCCGTCCCGATGGAGCAGGGCGGCCTCGTAGCGTCCCGTCTCACCCAACCGCCGCCCCGCAGCCTTGCGATCGACCAGCATGCTCATCTCTGGCGAGAGCAGCATGGCGCTGGGCTGGCCGATCAAATCGGCCTCGGCATAGCCAACCAGGTGGCACAGCCGGGGATTGACATACTGGATCGTGTCGTCGCTCCCCTCCAACAGGATGCCGGTCTCGACGCTGCGGATCAGATTCTCGTTGAACTCTCTCAGCCGCTCGTTTTCTGCGGCGCGTCTGGCCTCAGCCTCGAACAGCCTGACGTTGGCCAATCCCGTTGCCGCCTGGTCGGCAAAAGCTTTGACAATCAAGATATCGGCCAGGGAAAAGGAGCCGGGCAGATTGCGATCCACGCTGAGCACGCCGAAAGGCCGACCATGGAATCGAACGGGCAAGCCTAGCCAGGAGCCAATGCCCGCGCGGCCCACGTCAAGCCGCCAGATGTCGCTGGTGGCGGTGTCTGGAATCATCAGAGGCTGGCCCGTGCGAAACACCTGCTCCGAAGAGATCAGCTCGCCCCGCTGGAACACCTCAGTGGTCGTCCAGGGTGTGTCCTCGTTCACCACATGCGCGATGATGCGAAAATGGTTCCCCTCCTCCACCAGCACCGATGCGCTGTCCAGAGTCACGACCCTGGACAGATACTCCAGGATGGTCGTCGCGGCCTGCTTGAAATCGGTCATCGAGGAGACGGCGCTGGCCAGTTGGCGCAGCGTGTCGGCCAGGTGACGACGCTTCGCTTCGAGCCGGTACAGCCGGGCGTTCTCCTGCGCGGCCGCGGCCTGGTCGGCAAAGTAGCCCGCGTTGCGGATCGCCACCGAAATCTGCTGACAAAACATGCCCAGCAACGGCACGTCGGTCAGCGTGAGCGTCTCCTGATCGGCGGTCTCCACATTGAGAACCCCCCACACACGCTCATCCAGCAGGATGGGTATGGCGGCTTCGACGACGATCTGCGGCAATATCGGGACGAAATCGCGGTCCTCGGAGACGTCAGCCACGTACTGGGCGGTGGCCGTGCGCGCCGCGCGCCCGATGATGCCCTGCCCCATCTGCAAGGTTCGGCCGACCGGACTCTGCAGCGGCATGCCCGCCCTGGCCTGCAACAACAGCGTTTCATCTTGCAGCCGATGGATGCTGGTCAACGTGAAACCAAAGGTGGTGTGCAGCTCCTCGACCACCACCTGCAACACCGTGGGCAGATCCAGCGCGGCTGTGACCGAGGCTGCAACTCGCTGCAAAGCTGTGAGCCCGCTGGCGCGCCGGCGGCTGTCGGCCAGAAAGAGCGCACTGGTCAGGGCTGCCGCGGCCAACGAGGCAAACAGACCCGCCACACGCATCGATTCGTCGTCGAACACCCGATTCTTGGCGTCGTCGTTGAGAGTCAACACGCCAATCGGCTCATCGCCGACCAGCAGCGGCACTGCCAGCACGGTGCCGAATGACACATCCCCCCAAACTGTCGACGCCCCCTCCCAGGCCAGATAGTCGCCCACAATCTGCGCGCGGCGCGCCTCGAAAACGCGGCCAGCCAGGCCCTCCCCGATCTTGATGCGCCGGCCCAGATGCACGCTCGGCCCGTGACAAACCGCGCGCACCACCAGCTCGTTGCGCTCGGCGTCATGCAGATAGACGTAGGAACTCTCGGCGTCCAACAAATCGACTGCCCGGCTGGTGATCGCGTGCAGCGTCGACTCCAGATCGGACTGGCCGTTGATCTCCACAGCGGCCTGGCGCAGCTTCTCTAATTCGTCCACCCGCTGCTCGACCAACCGATAGGAACGGGCGTTGACCAGCGCCACCGCAGCTTGGTTGGCCACCGTCTGCGCCAAAGCGAGGAAGGCATCGTCGAACTGTCGTTGCCCATCGAAATACGCGCCGAACGCTCCCAGATCCTGTTCCTGGTAGGCGAGACTCACCAACAACATGGAGCGAAAACCCTCGCGCTGCACCAGAGGCCGGATCGAGGCCATGCCTGCGTCGCTGACTGCATCCTCGATAATCAAGAAGCGCCGCTGGCCCAGCGATCTCCCGGGCAAACTGCGATAATTCTCAGCCACGACCGCGGTGTAGTCGGCCGACAGGCCGCGCCGCAGCACGCAGCGCGCATCGGCCGTGGCGCGGTCCAACAGGAAGATAGCGCAACGATCGGCGTGCAGCAACTGCTGCACGCCGTCCGCCAGCGTCTCGCACACCGTCTCCAGGCGCAGCGAGTTGTTCAGTTGGCGCGAGAAAGACTCAAGCTCGGCAAACGCTTCTGGAATCAACACGCTGTGGTCAAGCGATTCCTGGCTCATGACCGCCTTCGATAACTTGGGGATAGCCGCTCAGGCCGCCGTTGCGCGCGCCTACGGCGGTCCGACCGAAGAAACCAGCAGTATCTTGTTGTCCTGGCCATTCAGCCCAACAAATGAAGGCCAGGGATCGTGGCGACTACATCAGTGACGCGCGCGCCGGCGCTTGGCCGCGGCGCTGTTCTGCGCGGCCGGCGTTGCGCCGGCCGGCTGCGACTGGGCCGGGCCTGCCGTCTGCGGGCC
Organism: Caldilineales bacterium; assembly: GCA_021463315.1. Lineage (GTDB taxonomy): Bacteria > Chloroflexota > Anaerolineae > JAAEKA01 > JAAEKA01 > JAAEKA01. The sequence goes on from JAJTXO010000360.1 coordinate 3,588, forward strand.
CGCGCCCCCTGCCTGATCGGCGCGCATGTGGCAATGCTTGTATTTCTTGCCGCTGCCGCACCAACAGGGATCGTTGCGGCCTGCAGTGGCCGCGGCCGAACGCTTGGCCGGCTGCTGCTGGCTGGCGCCGTTGTCGCTGCGGTTGGTCTGCACCACCCGGCGCGCGGGCTGCTGCTGGCGCACCACATCGACCTTGTAGATGGCGTGGACAATGTCCCCTTCGATGGCCTCCAACAGCTCCACGTACATGGCGTGGGCCTCTTTCTTGTAGGCCACGATGGGCTGGATCTGGCCGTAGGCCCGCAGCCCGATCCCCTCGCGCAGCGCGTCCAGGTCGGTCAGATGGCGCACCCAGCGCTCGTCGACGGCCCGCAGCATGACCATGCGATCGCGGTAGAGCGCGGCGCCCTGCACGAAGCCCTCCAGCACAGCGGCATGCGCATCGGGGGGAAGCTGACGCAGCGACTGGCCTGCCAGCTCCTCAGACACAGCGCCGTCCAGCGCCTCCACCACGCGGCTGTAGAGCGTGGCATGGAATGGATCGGGCCGCTGCGCCAACGCCTGCAAGGTCAACCCTTCGCCGGTAAGCTGGCGCAGGATCTCCTGCCCGTTCAGTTGAGCGCGCCGGTCGTAGACTAGCTCGGCGATCTCCTCCACCTGGTCGGCGATCTTGGCGCCCGGCGTGCGCTGCCAGGCCTCGGGATCGACCTCCGGCGGCATGGGCAAAAAGGCATTCAGCGCGGCGTACAGCCCGGCCAGGTCCCGCTCGGCGTCCTGCCCATCGGGCGCAAAGGTATTCACCAAGCGCCTGATCTGGGAGCCGACCATGTCCAGCACGGTGGGCCGCAGGGTGGGCTCGCCCAGGATGCGCCGGCGCTGGTCATAGATCACCTCGCGCTGCTTGTTGACCACATCGTCGAACTCCAACACATGCTTGCGAATGTCGAAGTTGTAGCCCTCAACCCGGGTTTGGGCGTTTTCCAGCGATTTGCTGACCAGGTTGTGCTCGATGGGCACATCCTCCTCCACGCCCAGACGCTGCATCAGCCCGGCCACCCGCTCACCGCCGAAACGGCGCATCAGATCGTCGTCCAAGGCCACGTAGAAGCGGCTGGAGCCAGGATCGCCCTGACGCCCGGAACGGCCGCGCAACTGGTTGTCGATGCGGCGCGCCTCGTGGCGCTCGGTGCCCAGCACATGCAGCCCGCCGGCCTCCTTGACGATGGCGCGGTCCTGCGCACATTGCACCGTAGCCTCGGCCAGCGCCTGCTCCCACACCCCAGGCTCCAGCGCGGTCAGATCATGGCCGGCTCGGCGCAGGTTGTCGCGGGCGATCCCCTCTGGATTGCCGCCCAGCAGGATGTCCACGCC
>JAJTXO010000361.1 GCA_021463315.1 Caldilineales bacterium
ATGCGGACTTGTAATGCGTAACTCGTAACTCGTAACCCGGAGTGGGGGAGAGGTGTGTGCAGGGATGCGGACTCGTAATCCGTAACTCGTAACTCGTAACCCGGAGTGGGGGAGAGGTTTGTGCAGGGATGTGGACTCGTAATGCGTAACTCGTAACTCGTAACTCGGAGTAGGGAGAGGTCTGTGCAGGGATGCGGACTTGTAACCCATTGCGCGCAACCCGTAACTCGGAAACCCAGTACTCCATTCCGGGTTACGCATTACGCATTACGTATTACGTGTTACGTGAAAAGCGCCGCTCGATCTGCATGATCTTCTCCACGCGCTGGGCGTGGCGGTCGGGGCCGAAGGGGGTTTCCAGCCAGACCTGGACGATCTGTTGGGCCAGCGCGGGGCCGATCAGGCCGGCGCCCAGGGTCAGCACGTTGGCGTGGTTGTGCTGGCGGCTGTTGACGGCCGTGGCCTGGTCGTAGCACATGGCCGCGCGCACGCCCGGCACCTTGTTGGCCGTCATACAGGAGCCGATGCCCGCGCCGTCGATCATGATGCCCCAGCGGGCGCGGCCCTCGGCCACCATGCGCGCCACCACGAAGGCATAGTCGGGATAGTCCACGCTGGCCGTGCTGTGGCAGCCGCAGTCGCTCACCTGCCAGCCCAGCTTGGCCAGCAACGGCTTGAGCTGCTCTTTGAGCGCATAGCCGCCATGATCCGCGCCGATGGCGATGGTTTGCTGCGCCGCGCCGGACGTGGGCGGCAACGGCTGCGCGGCGCCCAGCCTGATCTTGCGCTCCAGGGCCAGCTCGCGGGCCAACGGCGTCACCAGCGCGCCGGGCGGGATGTCCAGCGTCGCGCCTGGCGCGGCCTGGGCCACCGTGCTGGCATCGATCACCGGCCGGCCGGGCCGCTGGGAGGCTTCGTGGCTGGCCGCGGCTGGGGTTGCCAGCTCTGGCAGCAGCCGCAGCAAAGCCGAGCGCACCAGCTCGCGCACCTGGGCCTCGTGGGAAGAGGTGGCCATGTCAGGTACCCTCGGGGTGGAAGCCAGGATCGGCCATGCCGTGGCGGATCAGGCCCCAATCGGAGGGGGGCCAATAGGAGAGCACCACCTTGCCGATCACGTGGTCCTGCGGCAAGGTGCCCCAACTGTGCGAGTCGCTGGAGTTGGGCCGATTGTCGCCCAGGACGAACAGTTCATCCGGCCCCAGGGTCGTGGGCGCCAGGTTATAGATGGCGCTGTTGACGGTCGCTGGATCGGAGATAGGCTGATTGTTGATCATGACCTGGCCGTTGCGAATCTCCACCGTCTCGCCGGGCAGGCCGATCACCCGCTTGATGAAATCGCGGCTGGGATCCAGCGGGTAGCGGAAGACGATCACATCGCCGCGCTGCGCTTCCCCCAGCCGATAGGCCAGCTTGTTGATCAGTAGGAACTGACCGTCGTGGAAGTTGGGTTCCATGCTCATCCCCTCCACGCGGAAGTTCTGGACCACCGTGCGCACCAACAGGAAGATCACCAGCGTCAGCACCACGGTCTCGATCAGCTCGCGCAGCACCGGCTTCCAGCTTGAGCCGGAATCGGCTGGCTTCGGAGCGGAGTCGTCCGGCCAAGGCGTCGACGATGGCGGATCGACCGAGTCCCATGGATTGTGCGAGGCCACAGAGGGAGCGCCCATCGGTTGAGGGTCAGACGGTTGATTGTCCACTGCCACGCTGATCGTTGTGCCTTCCTGAGCTAGAATGATGCTATTATAGCACCCCGCAACGGGTGAAGCAAGTCCATGCAGCCCGACCTGAGCCTGGTCATCCATGGCTCGGGCCGGGCTTGGCGTCGCGCCGCGGGCTCTGGCGCGCCGGTTCCCAGCAGAGGCGAGGGGCCGCGCCCCTTTTTTCGGCCACGCGCCCAGCGCAGGGTCGGCGGTTTGACACATCGCGTCAAGCGTGCTAAATTGCACATGATCGAACTGACCTGACACGATCGCTTTCCTGTCAACTGGTCCACGTCAAGGAGGACTCTATGGACTACCCCGAAGTTGTCATTGTGAGCGCAGCGCGCACCCCCATCGGCCGTTTTCAAGGAACGCTCAGCGCTATCCCGGCCGCTGAGCTGGGCGGCGTCGCCATCAAGGTCGCCATCGAGCGGGCCGGCATCGACGGCAGCCTGGTCGAGGAAGTTTTGATGGGCAACGTGGTGCAGGCGGGCGAGGGCCAGGCCCCGGCCCGCCAGGCTGGCCTGGCCGGCGGGCTGCCGGTCAGCGTCGGCGCCACCACCATCAACAAGATCTGCGGCTCTGGCCTCAAGGCCGTCATGCTGGCCAGCCAGGCCATTCGCTCCGGCGACGGCGAGGTGTTTGTGGCTGGCGGCATGGAGAACATGAACCTGGCGCCCTACTATCTCACCAAGGCGCGCACCGGCTATCGCATGGGCAACGCCGAGATGATCGACGGCATGATCCACGATGGCCTCTGGTGCGCGTTCGAGCATCACCACATGGGCAATTCGGCCGAGTGGATCGCGCGCGAGTACGGCGTCAGCCGCGCCGACCAGGATGAGCTGGCGTTGCGCAGCCACCAGCGCGCGGTGGCGGCCATGGACGCTGGCCGCTTCCAGGCGGAGATCGCCCCGGTGCCCATTGCCCAGAAGAAAGGGCCGGCGCTGCTCTTCGACACCGACGAGACGCCGCGGCGCGACAGCACCTTGGAGGCGCTGAGCAAGCTCAGGCCCGCGTTCGAGGCCGGCGGCACGGTGACGGCCGGCAACGCGCCGCCCATCAGCGACGGCGCGGCCGCGCTGGTGGTGATGAGCGGCCGCAAGGCGGCTGAGCTGGGCGTGCAGCCGCTGGCGCGGGTCACAGCCTACGCCCAGGCCGCGGTCAAGCCGCTGGAGATCTTCGCCGCGCCGATCTTCGCGGTGCGCCGGCTGATGGACCGGCTGGGCGTCGGCATCGACCACTTCGACCTGATCGAGGTCAACGAGGCCTTCGCGGCCCAGACCATCGCCGACGGCCGCACGCTGGGCATGGACTGGGACAAGGTCAACGTCAACGGCGGCGCGGTGGCGCTGGGCCATCCCATCGGCTGCTCCGGCGCGCGCGTGCTGGTGACGCTGCTCTACGCCCTGCAGCAGCGCCAGCTCAAGACCGGCCTGGCGACGCTTTGCCTGGGCGGCGGCGAGGGCGTGGCCTTGAGCGTGGAGATGCTGGTCTAACCCCGTGCCACCCTGGCATTGCCAACGGGCGCATCCTCTGGTACAATCCCAGATGTTGCGCCCGTTTTTCGTATGTTGGCCCTTTATCCGCGTCATCAAGGAGAATTCGACATGGCAGCCAAGTCCGCCGCAGTTCAGCCCAACGCCGGCGTCCAGGATGTCGCCCGCATGCGGGATATCCTGCTCGGCCCGCAAATGCGCGAATATGATCAACGCTTTCTGCTCTTGCAACGCGATGTGGAACGCCTGCAGAAACTGCTCGACCAGTTGACCGAGCAGTTGCACGAGCAGGCAGACAGTCAGGCTCGCAGTCTGGATAGCCAGATGGAGCGCCTCGGTGGACAACTGGCCGAGCTGGATCAACGGCAGTCCGGCAAAGCCGCCGATGAGAACGTCAAGGTGCAGGGCCGCGTGGAGGAGCTGGCCAACCGGCTGGAGCAACAAGGCTCAGCCCAGGCGCTCAGGCTCAGCCAGGAGGCCGAGCGCCGCGACAAGCAGTTGGCCGCGCTGGACGCGGCCCTCGCCAAGAAATTGCAGGCTTTGCAGCGAGAGACGCGCGAGAGCAACGAGGACCTGCGCCGGGAGCTGCGCGAAATGGTGGAGAAGCTGACCCATGACAAGACCGATCGCCAATCGCTGGGTCAGATGTTGGTCGAAATCGGCGATCAGTTGATCCGGGGCGGCGGCGCGGCCAGCCTGGACGAGCTGCTAGCCAGCCTGCCGGCCGCGGCCGAATAGAGTCGCACCGGTGTTCGCGGATCCATCGCTGCCAGGGCCAGCTAGCCAGCCTGCTGCGTCGGGGCCTGTGCCAGCGGTCGAGACGGAGCTGCAGGACTTCGACGAGCTGCGCCGCATTCTGTTGGGCGCAGAACAGGCGCACCTGGCCCGGTTGACGGAGGATGTCGACGACCTGCAGCAGTTGATGGCCGACAGAGAGGCGTTGGCAGCTATCATCGCGCCCACGCTGGACGAGGCCTTGCGCGATAAGATCCAACAGAATCGCGACGAGATGATCGAGGTGTTGCACCCGATCATCGGCCAGACGGTGTTGCGAGCCGTCAGCGAGGCGATCCAGGATCTGGCGCGCACGGTGGACGCCCGGCTGCGGGCCACGATAACGCCGCGGGCGCTGTGGCGGCGCTTCAAAGCCCGGGCCGGCGGCGTGTCGGGCGCGGAGCTGGCGCTGCGCGATGCGCTGCCCTTCGAGGTGACTGAGATCTTCGTGATCCACCGCGCCACCGGCCTGTTGTTGCGCCACGCCACGCCCCACGGCCCTGGCGCGGCCGATCGCGACCTGATCAGTGGCATGCTGACCGCCATCCGCGACTTCGCTGCCGACGCTCTGGACCCCAGCCAGAAGAGCGAGCTGGACGCCATTCACTATGGCCAGCGGCACATTCTGTTGGAGGCGGCTGAGCACGTCTATCTGGCCGCAGTGGTCGAGGGCACCGAGCCGCCCGGCTTTCGGGCCAAGCTGCGCGACCTGGTTATCGAGATCGAGAACCGCTATCGTCACCTGCTGCGCCACTATCGGGGCGACGCCTCGGCCTTCGCGGCGTTGGATCCGGCGCTGATCGCCCTGGGCGCGGCGGGCCCGCAGCCGCTGGAAGTGCGGCACCTTAGCCGCGGCCAGACGCGCGCGTTGGTCGCGGCCGCGAGTTCCTGGCTCGCCCGGTCCCGCGCGCGCATCGCTTCCTGCTGCTTCGCGTACCAGGCGAGGTGCTGCGCCTGGTGCTGCTCAAGGCCCAC
>JAJTXO010000362.1 GCA_021463315.1 Caldilineales bacterium
ACCGGGGTCGAGACTTCCGAAGTCTGCGCAGGTTTGTTCAAAACGAGCTCACAGTCCATAAGACTTCGGAAGTCTTCCCCAATCTATTGAGATGATACCTCAAACAGCAGTGAAAGGAGACCCAAGATGCAAACCTTTGGTGTACATTCTGAAGTCGGCAAGCTGCGCAAGGTCATCGTGCATCGGCCGGAGCTGAGCCTCAAACGCTTGACCCCCTCCAACCACGATGATCTGTTGTTCGACGACGTGCTGTGGGTAGAGCGCGCCCAATGGGAGCACGACCAGTTCGTGGCAGCCATGCGCGGCCGCGGGGTGCAGGTGTTCTACCTGCTCGACCTGCTGAGCGAGACGTTGGCCGCCAGCGACGAGGCGCGGCGCAAGATCATCGAGATCGTCGCCTCGGAGTATACGGTGGGCTGGTCGCTGGTAGACGAGGTGCGCGCCGGCCTGTGGCAGATGAAAGCCGACGTGCTGGCCAAGCACCTGATCGGCGGCCTGACGGCTGGCGAGACCGGCCTGGACATGGAGCGACTGCGAGCCGTCTCCCTGGGTGCGGCCGCGCTGGACGACCCCGGCTACTTCGTGCTGCCGCCGGTGCCCAACTCCCTGTTCACGCGCGACTCGTCCTGCTGGATATTCAACGGCGTCTCGGTCAACCCGATGTACTGGCCGGCGCGGCGCAAGGAAGCGCTCAACCTGCTGGCCATCTACCGGTACCATCCCATGTTCCAGGACGCTACCTTCGAGTTCTGGTACCCGGAGATGGGCGACGACGGCAAGTTCCAAGCCCAGGACTTCGGCCAGTCCTCGTTGGAGGGCGGCGACGTGATGCCCATCGGCAACGGCACAGTGTTGATCGGCATGAGCGAGCGCAGCCAGGCGCGCATGATCGAGCAGATCGCCAAGAATCTCTTCGCCAAGGGCGCGGCCGAACGGGTGATCGCAGCCGTGATGACCAAGGACCGCGCCCACATGCACCTGGACACGGTCTTCACCTTCCTGGATCGCGACATCGTGACCGCCTATCCCAGGGTCGTCAACCAGATTCGCGCCATCAGCCTGCGGCCGGGTCTCAAGGCTGGCGATTTCCACGTCACCATCGAGAAGGACTTCCTGTCGGCCGTGGCCGACGCGGTTCAGGTGAAGAAGCTGACGGTGGTGGAGACCGGCGGCGACGAGTATCAGGCGCAGCGCGAGCAATGGGACGACGCCAACAACACGGTTGCGCTGGAACCGGGTGTCGTGGTATCATACGAGCGCAACACCTACACCATCAGCAAGATGCGCCAGGCCGGCGTCGAGGTGATCGCCATCGCTGGCTTCGAGTTGGGCAAAGGCCGCGGCGGCGGGCACTGCATGACCTGCCCGATCCAGCGCGATCCGATCTAGTGCTTGCCCGGTATGGTCGAGACTTCCGAAGTCTGCGCAGGTTTGTTCAAAACGAGCTCACAGTCCATAAGACTTCGGAAGTCTTTTCCACTATATGAGATGACACCTTGTCCGTCATTAACTTCGCGCTATGGCCGGTCTCTGACCGAGCCACCCCGCGATGTTGTTTGCGGACAGTCACTTTGTCCACTGGTAAGGAGACACCTATGAGAAGCGTTTGGGCATGGATCGCAGCGATCCTCATCAGCGCGGTCATCCTGGCCCTGATCTTTGGCGGCAGCTCCTCCCGCCAGGCCTATCACACGGCGCGCGGAGCCATCGATCAGCCGATCACGCAGAGCCAGAATCATATCCAGGCAGAAATCAGCCAATGATTGCAGCGTTTCTTTGGGGCGGCCTGGCGGCCGCCTCGCTGTTGATCGGCTTCGTCTTGGCCGGCCGCGGGCTGTCCAACCGCGCCATCGGCCTGATCATGGGCGTTGGCGCGGGCGCGCTGATCAGCGCCATCGCCTACGAGCTGCTGCCGGAGTCGGCGGTGGAGGGGTGGGCGACGGCGCTGGCCTTTCTCCTGGGCGCGCTGGCCTTCTTCGCCGGCGACTGGCTGGTCGATCATCGCGGCGGCGCGGAGCGCAAGGATATCGCCGGCGACCAGCCCGGCGGCTCCGGCGCGGCCATCTTCATCGGCACCCTGCTGGACAACGTGCCGGAATCGATCATCCTGGGCATGAGCCTGGCGCTGGGCGGCGCGATCAATCTGGCCTTCCTGGCCGCGGTCTTCGTCTCCAACCTGCCCGAGGGGGTGGCTGGCACGGTCAACCTGACCAGCTCCGGCGTGGCCCGCCGCAAGGTGTTCTGGCTGTGGACGGCGCTGGTGGTCGTCTCGGCGGCGTGCGCGGCGCTGGGCTACGCGGCGGTGGCCGCGCTGCCGGCCGCCGATGGCCGCGCGGCCCAGGCCTTTGCCGCCGGCGCGATGCTGACCATGCTGGCCGACGCCATGATGCCAGAGGCCTTCGAGCACGGCGGCAAGCTGGTGGGCTTGTGTACTGTGCTGGGCTTTCTGGCGGCGGCGGTGCTATCTTTCCTGGAGTAGCTCTGGTGAGGCCATCATGTCGGCGCCCTACCAACGTATTCACGTGATCATCAACCCGGCCTCGGGCAAGAACCAGCCGATCCTGAACACCATCAACGACGTGTGCCAGAGGTATAACGTCGCATGGGACGCGACCGTCACCCACAGGTTCGGCGACGCCACCGCCCAGGCCCAGGCCGCGATAGCAGCAGGCGTCGACTTGATCGCTGGCTACGGCGGCGACGGCACCCAGCACGAGGTGGCCAACGCCATTCTTGCCAGCCCGCGCCAGGTTCCCCTGGCCATCCTGCCCGGCGGCACAGGCAACGGCTTCTGTCGTGAGAATGGCGTGCCCGACGAGCTGGGGGCCGCGGTCGAGCTGATGTGTACCAGCGCCACCCTGCGCCATGTGGACGCCGCCAGATTGGGCGACAGCTTTTTCATCCAACGTCTGTATACCGGCGTCGAGCCGGAGCAGCAGACCAGCCGTGAGATGAAAGAGCGCTACGGCGTGTTGGCCTATGCCATGACGGTGCGTCAACAGATCAGAGAGATGATCGAAGCGGATTATCGTCTGACCATCGACGGCCGGGTGATCGAGAGACGCGGCACTCGCTGCTACGTGGTCAACTCCGGCATGACTGGTCGCGGCATCACGGCCAGCGCCGAGTTCAGCGCCACCGATGGCCTGCTGGATGTCTTTCTGCTCAAACGTGACCTGGCCCATGTCGAGGCTGTCGCCGGGCGCTTTCTGAGCGTCAACCGGCCTCAGTCGGGCTTGGACTACTGGCGTTGCCGCCAGATCACCATCGAGTCCGACCCGGATCGCGCGGTATGGACCGACGGCGAGTACACCGCTCGAACCCCGGTCACAGTCACCGTGCTGCCTGGAGCCCTGCGTGTGGTAGTGCCGCCACTTTAGTTCGGCGCTTGGTTCTGACTTCGTTTTGATGCACGAATCGGTATCATCTCGAAAAACCGGGGTCGAGACTTCCGAAGTCTGCGCAGCCATAAGACTTCGGAAGTCTTCCCCCTCTATTGAGATGATACCGAATCGTGACAAAAGCGCCGGACGCCGCCAGGCCGGTCGTTTGCCAAGTTGCAAGGAATGTTGTAAGATTCGCAATCTGTTTCGTCACGGAGAGCCAACTATGGGTAAGAAGAAGGACAAGAAGAAAGCAGAGCGCCGGGCCAAGGCCGAAGCACGAGCGCTTCTCGCCGCGTCATCTGGCCATCTCACCGCTGAGGCGACAGGCCCAAAGCCCAAGATGAGCAACAAGGAGTTCGAGCAGGAGATGGAGCAGCTCCAGGTCGAGCTCGTCAAGATGCAGGAGTGGGTCAAGGCCACGGGCGCCAAGGTCTGCGTGCTGTTCGAGGGACGCGACACAGCCGGCAAGGGGGGCGTCATCAAGCGCATCACCGAACGGGTCAGCCCGCGCGTCTTCCGGGTGGTGGCGCTGTCGGCTCCCACCGAGCGTGAGAAGTCGCAGATGTATGTCCAGCGCTACATCCCCCACCTGCCCGCGGCCGGCGAGGTGGTGATCTTCGACCGCAGTTGGTACAACCGGGCCGGTGTGGAACGAGTCATGGGGTTCGCCACGCCTGAACAAGTCGACGACTTCCTGAAATACACCCCTGCGGTTGAACGCGCCATCATCAACTCCGGCGTCATCCTGATCAAGTACTGGCTGGAAGTGCGCATGGATGTGCAGGACGAGCGGCTGCGGGCACGCGACCAGGACCCGCGCAAGATCTGGAAGCTGACCCCCATGGACATGCGCAGCTACAGCCGCTGGTACGACTACTCCCGGGCCCGCGACGCCATGTTCGCGGCCACCGACACCGCGGAAAGCCCGTGGTACGTGGTGGACGCCAACGACAAGCGTCGCGCGCGCCTCAACTGCATCACCCACCTGCTCAGCCTGGTGCCCTATGAGAACGTGCCGCGCGAGCCGGTCAAGTTCCCCAAGCGCCAGGCCAAGGGCGACTACGTCGAGCCAGACCACCCCTATCGGATGGTTCCGGCAGTTTATTGATCAGGAAGGAGCACGCGATGGCATCATCCACTGATAGCCAATCCACATGGTATGCACTCAAAGCCGAGGACGTGGCGCAGCAACTGGGCGTCGATCCGGCCAAGGGGCTGAGCGCGGCCGAGGCCAAGCAGCGCTTGCAGCAGGTCGGCCCCAACAAGCTGGCCGCCAAGAAGAAGGAGCCGGGCTGGCAGGCCTTTCTGCGCCAGTACAAGGACTTCATGCAGATCCTGCTGGTGGCCGCAGCCGTGGTCAACCAGATCTTCACCGGCGAGCTGGGCACCACGCTGGTGCTGCTGCTGCTGACCGTCTTCAACGCGGTCATGGGCCGCAACCAGGAGTCCAAAGCCGAGGCCAGCCTGGCCGCGCTGGAGCAGATGATGAAGAGCATCGCCCGCGTGCGCCGCGACGGCCAGGCCGTGGAGGTGGACGCCGAGGAGCTGG
>JAJTXO010000363.1 GCA_021463315.1 Caldilineales bacterium
GTCGTAACGAGTAATGCGTAACTCGTAACCCGGAATCGCGGGATGCTTTTCCTGGGATGCGGGAGTCGTAACGAGTAATGCGTAACTCGTAACCCGGAATCGCGGGATGCTTTTCCTGGGATGCGAGGGTCGTAACGAGTAAGGCAACGATGAGTGATAAACGATAACCCGCGACTCAGAGAAGCATCACACAAATCCGAGTTACGCATTACTCGTTACGAAAATAGCATCCCCACACACAAATCCCACCATTCCGAGTTACTCGTTACTCGTTACGAAAAAAGCATCCCCACACACAAATCCCACCATTCCGGGTTACGAGTTACGAGTTACTCGTTACGAAAAAAGCATCCCCACACACAAATCCCACCATTCCGGGTTACGAGCTACGAGTTACTCGTTACGAAAAAAGCATCCCCACACACAAATCCCACCATTCCGAGTTACGAGTTACGAGTTACGAGTTACTCGTAACGCATCCCCTCCCACGGAGCTTCCCATGTCAACTACCCTTACCATAACCGACCGCAGCGCCATGAGCGCTGAGGAGATCTTCGAAGAACTCAAGGCGCGCATCGGCGACTATACCCCCGAGCCGGAGCTGCGTATGCAGGCTGAGCTGGCGGTGGAGGTGAATCAGCTCAAGGCGCAGCGCAATGCGGTGATCCTGGGCCACAACTACATGGAGCCGGCGCTGTTCCACTCGGTGCCCGACTTCGTGGGCGATTCGCTGGACCTGAGCCGCAAGGCCGCGGCCACCGACAAGGATGTGATCGTCTTCTGCGGCGTGCGCTTCATGGCCGAGACCGCCAAGATCCTCAACCCCAGCCGCACCGTGCTGCTGCCCTCGCTGGAGGCCGGCTGCTCGCTGGCCGCCAGCATCACCGCGGCCGACGTGCGCGCGCTGAAGGCGCGCTTCCCCGGCGTGCCCGTCGTCACCTACGTCAACACCTACGCCGATGTCAAGGCCGAGAGCGACATCTGCTGCACCAGCAGCAACGCGGCCGCGGTGGTCGATTCGCTGGGCGTGGATACGGTGATCTTCCTGCCCGATGAGTACCTGGCCAAGAACGTGGCGCGGGACACCGGCAAGCACATCATCGTCCCCACCCGATTGCCGACCGGCAACCTCCACTTCGCCGACGATGTGGACTTCCAGATGGTCGGCTGGAACGGCCGCTGCGAGGTGCATGAACAGTTCACCGTGGGCGATATCGACCTGGTGCGCAGCCAATTTCCTGATGTGGTGATCCTGGCGCATCCTGAGTGCAGCCCAGAGGTGGTGGACGCGGCCGATTTCTCCGGCAGCACCAACGCTATGATCCGCTATGTGGAGCAGACCAAGGCCCCGCGCTATCTGCTGCTCACCGAGTGCGCGATGGGGGAGAACGTGGCCGCGGCCAATCCCGACAAGGAGATGCTGCGCCTGTGCATGGTGCGCTGCCCCTACATGAACCAGATCACACTGCAGATGACGCGCGATTCGCTGCGCCACATGCAATACGAGATCGACGTGCCCGAAGAGATCCGCGTGCGCGCCCGGCGATCCGTCGAGCGGATGATTGCCATCGGCTGACGGTGTTGTTTGGGTCGCGGACGGTCCGGGGATTGATGAACCTCAAGAAAATACTCCGGCAATAGAGCGAGGCTCGTCCAGGTGTGAAACCGCCGGGGAACACCTGCACTTGCGTCAGGTGCAAGTGTGAAGTTCCCCGGCTACAAAACAGCGCCCGTTGATGAACCTTAAGATAATAGTCCGGCAATTGAGCGGAGCTCGTCCACATGCGGTCCCGCCGGGGAACACCTGCACTTGCGTCAGGTGCAAGTGTGAAGTTCCCCGGCTACATAACAGCGCCCGTTGAAACGGGCTAACGCGTGCCAGGCACGTTTTTAGCCCCGTTGACGGGGCGCCGTTGGATAGCCGGGGGATTGACACTTGCACCTGCGGCGCAAGCGCAGGTGTCTCCCGGTGGCCTCGCATGAGCGACGACTCGCCGCAAGCGGCTATTGCCGGATCATTTTCTTAACTTGCATCAAGATGTGGGCTTCCAATGTGCCGATATCCGCCGTGATGTGGGCTCCATTCACCCACATTCATCAAGACTCGACCATCTCAACCAGCCCGCTGGCGGCGATGGCGTGGTCTACGGTCAGGAGAGGCAAGTTCAAGGCGCGCGCAGTGGCGGCGATAATCCGATCGGCCAGTTCAGGAACCGCCGCCGGGCCGAAATCTGCGGATGCCCGCGCCACGCTCAAGTCCAGCGAAACAACACAGAAACTCGCATCGGCCTCTTCCGGCAGTTGGAGTAACTTCTCAACGACGGCCTGAGCTACTCGCTGTCGTTGCAGAAGAAAGACGCTCTCGACCAGCACCATACTGGGAACCAGGACTTGGGCATGACCTTTGTCGGCCGCCTCGAAGATGGATCGCGCGCCTTTGGGAAGATGCCGATCGCGGTTCAAATACCAGAGCAGGCATTGGGTGTCGGTCACGTAGCGTTTCACGGCTCAATGTCCTCGAATTTGCGCCACATTTCGCGCCTGACCTCGGCCAGCCGCTCGGGCGAGACGTCGACGTCATAGCCTTTCAACAAGCCGCCCAGTTTGACGACGCGCAGGGGCTTCTCAGCGGGCTCAGCGTCCTCCGCCTTGCGCGCCTTGAAGCGCAGAAAGTCCACATAGGTCGCCAGCTCGTCCAGGCTGTCGCTGGGCAGTGTCTTGATCTGCTCGAAGATGTGTTGGGCAGTTGTGCTCGTACCTTGCATGGCCACCGATCCTTGAACGATCCAACATGGATGCCGGGCACTCCGCGAGTGCCCGGCATCAGAGTAGTTTACCTGCGATCAAGTATAACACACCGCCCGCCGCCCACCAAGCGTCCCCGCCACTCCTCCAGCGTCAACCGCGTGTTGCGCCGGTCGCGGTCGCGCATGACCTGCTGCGCGTAGGCGGTAAAGCGCTGGCCGCTTCGAAGTCCGCTTGCTCAGAAGTGCTGCTCATGGGAGGCGCCTTAGATCAGGAGCGGTGAGAAGTTGCGGCGCGCCCCAGTCTTCTCACCACCCACACCCCCACCGTGATATCGCGGCGCTGGAAGAAGGTGAGAGCCAGGGCGAACAGCGCCAGCGCAACCACCGTCAGCACCAGCAGGTCGACCGGGTCCTGGCCGTTGATCAACGCGGCGCCGGTGGCCTGGTAGTAGTGGAAGGGGAAGAGGGCGCGCAGGCCCTCCATCGACGGGAACAGGTTGGTCAGATTGTTGCCGAAGTAGCTGACCAGGACTACCACCATCGCCAGCAGAGCGGCCGTCCGGCGGCTGGGGCTGAACGCCCCCAGAAAGAGGCTGGCCATGGCAAAGGTCATGATCAGCGGCCAACTGGCCAGCATCTCGCTGAACAAACGCCACGGCGCCACCGTGGTTTCGACCTGGCCCGCGATCGCCGCCAGCGTCAGCGCCGCGGCTGCGCCGACGATAGCCAGGATCAGCAGCAGCGCGATCCCCAGGGCGATCGCCTTGACGGTCACGATCTGCCAGCGGGGGATGGGCAGCGCCACGATCATCTCCAGCCGGCCGTCCTCCTCCTCGCCGGCCAGCGTGCCGGTGCCGCTGATGACCGCATAGATGGCCAGAATCACCGGCGCCAGGTTGGTCAGGGTGGATGCCACATAGCCCTCGAAGGTGGCCATGCTGATCCCCAACGCCTGGTAGAACGCGATGTTCGCCACCATGCTTTGCATGTCCCCGAGCTCCTCGGCGAACTGCGGGTAGAGACCGATATAGAGCAGCGGGAGGACGGACAGTCCCAGCCCCCAACCGATAATGCCAGGCCCACGCGAGCGTAGCTCGTGCAACAGCAGCTTAAACATGGTGGCCTCCGTTGCCCTTGCCGTAGAAGGCCAGGAAGGTCTCCTCCAGTGTCACGGGGATGGTTTCGATGTCGGTGATGCCCAGCGCCACCGCCTGCGCCAGCACCTGGCCCATCTGGCTCTGCACCTTCAGCGTCACGCTGCGCTCGTCCCGCTCCGTCACCTCGACCCCCTCCAGGGCGAAGGCGTCGGCCGGCGGCGGCGCGGCGAAGCTCAGCCGCATCCGCTTGAACTGCTGATGGGTCATCTCCTTCACCTGCTCCGTGGCCACCAGCGCGCCGTCGCGGATGATGCCCACCCGGTCGCAGACCGCCTGCACCTCGGAGAGGATGTGCGAGGAGAAGAAGACGGTCGCGCCAGCCGTGTTGGCTTCCCGCACCAGCTCCATCACCGTCTGTTGCATCAGCGGATCCAGCCCGCTGGTCGGCTCGTCCAGGATCAGCAGATCGGGCTTGCTCATGAAGGCCGCCACAATGCCCACCTTCTGCTTGTTGCCGCGCGAAAGTTGACGGATGCGCCGGCTGGGGTCCAGGTCGAGCCGGGCCGCCAGCGTCTGCCAGGCGGCGCGGCCTGCATTCGCCTGCTGCAACGAGGCGTACATCTCGAAGTACTGGCTGACTCGCATGTTGCGATACAGCGCCAGCTCGCCGGGCAGGTAGCCGACGCGCCGCCGGGCCTGCACCCCCTCCTTCTGGCAGTCCAGGCCGAACAGCCGCGCCTCGCCGGCCGTGGGGCGAATGATGTCCAGCAGCACCCGCTGGGTCGTGGTTTTGCCTGCGCCGTTGGGGCCGAGAAAGCCGAATACCTCGCCCGGTTCGACCCGCAGGTCTACGTTTACGATGCCGCGGTGGCGACCGTAGGTGACCGTTAACCCCTTGGTCTCGATGACATAGTCGGGCATGAGATGTTCCTTTCACATCTGACAGAGGCCGGTGTCGGGCGTCCAGTGAGCCATTGCACAAGCGCGATGGTAGCACAGGTCCGGCGCTTTGTCCAGCCGTTGCACTGGTTTCGTGCTGACTGGGAAGCGGTGCTATAATCTTGAGCCGGGCGAGAAC
>JAJTXO010000364.1 GCA_021463315.1 Caldilineales bacterium
CGGACAAGGGGCTGATGGAGCCGGATGAACAGCTTTTCATCGAGAACATCTTCGACCTGCGCCAGCGCAGCATCGGCCAGGTGATGACCCCGCGCAAACAGATCGTCGGGCTGCACATCAGCGCCGACGAGCAGGAGACGTTGCGCTTCGTCTGCGAGAAGCGCCACTCGCGCTATCCGGTCTACGACCGGGGATTGGACGACATCATCGGCGTGTTGCACATCAAAACCCTGGCCCGCCAGCAGGTCAATCGTGCGCGCCAGCCCTTCGATCTGCGCCAACTGGCGCGGCCGGTGGTCCATGTGCCCGAATCGTTGGCGCTGGATCAGATGTTGACCCGCTTCCGTCGCGATCGCCGGCAGCTCGCCATCGTGGTGGACGAATACGGCGGCACGGCCGGCCTGGTCACTCTGGAGGACCTGATCGAAGAGGTGGTGGGAGAGATCCTGGACGAATTCGATCTGGAGCTGACCCCGCTGGAGCGGCTGAGCGATGGCCTGCTGCGGGCCCGCGGCGATCTGCTGGTGGACGAGTTGAACCAACTGTGCGATCTGAATCTGGCGCACCCTGAAATCGACACCGTGGGCGGCCTGGTCATGGCGATCCTGGGCCGGCTGGCCGAGCAGGGAGACTGCGTAGCCGTGGATGGCGTCACCCTGGAGGTGGAGGCCGTAGAAGGGCTGGCGGTGCAAACCGTGCTGGTGCGGCTGCCAGCAGCGGGAACTGCTCACGCCACAGGGTGACAGCAGCTAGCCGGACGCTCTTGGGAATCTTGACAAATGCCACCCCAGGGGTTACAAAGGAGAACGGCCAGCCCAAACACAGACCGATGATCTACGTATAAGCTTTCGAGTGAGGTGATGAGATGACAATTGCCGACTTGGAGATAAGGCTGAGCGAATTAACATCTGCTGAGAAGGTACGGGTTCTCCGGACCCTGCTGTTTGACTTGACCGACACCTGGCCTGCCATCGAGAAGACACCGGGTGTCTCCGGCGGACAGGCGTGCATCGTGCGCACGCGCATTCCAGTTTGGACTTTGGAGGGTTATCGACGGCTAGGATGGAGTGATGCTGAGATTCTGGAAAACTATCCCTCCTTGCGAGCAAGTGATCTGGCGCAAGCGTGGGCCTATGTCTCCGCTCATCGTTCCGAAATCGATCAAGCCATTCTCATCAACGGAGAGTCTTGACCTATGGCGCTGCTGTACGCCAACGAAAACTTTCCGCTCAGGGTGGTGAAGATGCTTCGCTTGCATGGTCACGACGTGTTGACCACATTTGAAACTGGCAACGCCGGTCAGGCTATTCCTGACACCGCCGTGCTGAGTTACGCAGTGCAAGCCAGACGCGCTGTGTTGACGCTCAACCGGGACGACTTTATCCGGCTACACAGACAATCATCTGAACATGCGGGAATCATCATCTGCACCCAGGATACCGATCTAGTAGGACAGGCCCGGCGTATCCATGAAGCTATCTCCGCTCATCAGGATCTGTCAGGCTTGCTGATCCGGGTAAATCGTCCGTCGCAATGATACCTGTCATGCCCTCCATCACAGATCAACATCATCTCATCACACAGCAGTATCAGGACGCGACCAATCTGACCGCGCGCAGCTCCTTGCACGAGCGCTTCAGCACCAACCAGACCGGCTGGTTCGCCTGGATGTTCGAGCAACTGGCAGAGCTGCCCGCGCAGAGCCGCATCCTGGAGCTGGGCTGCGGGCCAGCCTGGCTGTGGCGACATAACAGCCAGCGCCTGCCCGCGGGCTGGCGCGTGCTGCTCAGCGACCTGTCGCCAGGCATGGTCGAGCAGGCCCGCGCCCATCTGGCCGAGCTGCGCGCCGCCCAGTTCCAGTTCGACGTGATCGACGCCCAGGCGATTCCCTGCGACGACGCCAGCTTCGACGCCGTCCTGGCCAACCACATGCTCTACCACGTGCCCGACCGGCCGCGGGCCTTCGCCGAGATTCGCCGGGTGCTCAAGCCAGGAGGCCTCTTCTTCGCGGCCACCAACGGCCAGGATCACATGGCCGAGATGTGGGAGATGGTGCTGCAGGCGACCGGCCCAGACCGCGCGGCCAACCGCGCGCATCTGCAGTTCGGCCTGGAGAACGGCCTGGAGCAGTTGGCGCCCTGGTTCGACCACGTCGAGCGGCGCGACTACCCCGACTCCTTGCGGGTGGCCGAGGCTGAGCCGCTGATCGCCTACGCCGCCAGCAGCCAGCTGTGGGGGGTGCAAGGGGACGCCGCAGCCACCGCGCGGCTGGCCGATCAGATCCGGCAGCGGCTGGCCAGCCAGGGAGAAATCCGCATCAGAAAGAACACGGGGTTGTTTGTGGCAGAAGCATGAGGAGTGAGACGAGAAGACGCCGGGCGCGCCCGCGCCTGCTTCTGCCGCTGATCGCCCTGCTCTTGATTCTGTGCGGCGCGCTGGCGCTGGGCGGGGCGGCGCTGCGGCCGCGGCTGGCAGAGACGGCCGAGCAACTGCTGCGCCTGCGGGGCTGGTTCGCCGATCCGGCCGCCAACCCCGAATGGACAGTGCTGGCCGGCGTACGCTGCCAGCCCGCCGCGCCCATGCTGCTGCCCACGGCCGGCTACATCGGCTTTGGCTGGGACGACAGCTTTCGCCCCGGCCATCGCCACAGCGGCTATGACATCTTCGGCCCCGACCGTGCGCTCAACGTCACGCCGGTCATCGCGGCCCACGACGGCTATCTGACGCGCGAGCCTGGCTGGCGCAGCGCGGTGATCCTTCGCCACCCCGACTTTTCGGCCATCGTCCCCGGCGAACAGATCTGGACCTACTACACCCACATGGCCTCGGCCGACGGCAGCCAGTCCTTCATCGATCCGGCGTTTCCCGCCGGCACGCGGGAGCTCTTTGTGCCGGCGGGCACGCTGTTGGGCTACCAGGGCAACTGGTCGGGCAACGCAGCCACCCCCACCGGCATCCACCTGCACTTCTCCATCGTCAAGTCCACGTCCGACGGCAGCTACGCCGACGAGACCGACATCGCCAACACCTACGATCCGGGGCCGTTCCTGGGCGTCGTGCGCAACGCGGCTGGGGTGTTGGTGTGTGGTAGTGTGAACTAAAGCGGGAAAGCGCCAGATTCTCGTGCCATGCAGCAGAATCTGACGGGTGTTTTCGTTCAATCTGATATCGGAGGGTGCGCGTTGGCTCTTTCGGCCCGCGCCAGCAACAACATCTGCTGGCGCTTTGGCATGAATGCCTTGCCAACCGCCGCTGCCCTGGTCACAGTTCACATCGATGCAGAGGGCACAGTATGGTCAGCCAGCCAGAATTCCTCTACGACGTTTTCATCAGCCATAGCTCTGCCGATAGCGAGTGGGTGGATGCCTGGCTGTTGCCGCGTTTGGAACAGGCGGGACTGAGCGTTTGCGTGGACTACCGCGACTTCGTCGCGGGCGCGTCGCGCCTGTCGAGCATCGAGCGCGCCATCACCAGCAGCCGGCGCACGGTGGCGGTGCTCACCCCCGACTGGCTGGCCAGCGAGTGGAACGCCTTCGAGGATATCCTGGTGCGCAGCCTGGACCCGGCCGCGGTGCGCCGTCGGCTGATCCCCGTCAAGCTCAAGGCCTGCGAGCTGCCGCCGTCGCTGGCCGCGCTGGAGCGGGTCGACCTGACGGAAGAGCGGCGCTGGGAGCAGGGCATTCAGCGCGTGCAGCGGGACGTGCTGGACGTGGTCCCCGTGGCCGCGCCCTGGCGGCAAGACCCGGCCGAGCCGCTGTGGACCCGCTGGCGCAGGTGGCTGCGGCGCTATCGGCGGCAGGTGCGGCGGGGCGCGGCGCTGGGCGCCCTGGCCATTCTCTTGGCGCTGATGGCCATGAGCCTGCCCCCCTTCCAGCAGCGACCTGGCTGGCGAGCGCTGAGCGAGAAGATGCCGCAAGCCTGGCGTTTGGCCCGGGCGGGCGAGGTCTTGTTGGTCAGCAGCCAGACCGATTTCCAGGGTTGTGTGCCCGCCGACAATCCGGGCCTGTGGCGCAGCGCAGACCAGGGCGCCACCTGGACGCCTATCATCGTGCCCAGCCTCAAGGTGGAACGGCTGGACCGCCAGTGCGACACCGCGGCCTTTGCCGACTTCGCCTCTTCGCCGGCCCAAGCCGGCCGCATCTACGGCGCGACCTGGGAAGCGGGCTTGCTGCGCAGCGAGGACAGCGGTCAGACCTGGCAGCGTGTGGGACAAGAAAGCTTGCCATACCGGCTGAGGGAGGTCGCCGTTGATCCTCAGGACTCCGCTGTGGTCCTGGTAGCTCCCACGGACAAAGGGTTGTATCGATCGCAGGATGGCGGGAGCCGCTGGGAGCGGCTGGATGCCAGCGGCGTATGCGACGCTGAGCAGGAAGGCACAGCGCTGCCCGCGGATTTCCGCGTCTGGGCGCTGCTCTTCACGGCCGATGCGCTGTGGGTCGGATCCTACACCGGGCTTGAGCCGCCTGGCGCCACCGATGGACTCTATGTGAGCCATGACCGTGGGAACTGCTGGCGGCTGGTGGATGGCGGCGATGGCCGCACCATGGTGCGCTTTCTGGCCGGGATTCCGGGCCGCCCTGGCGAAATCCTGAGCTTGACCCAGGATTTCCGCGCGGTGGCCGGCACGCAGGAGCAGACTCTGTGGCGCATCGCCGAGCAGGGAGGCCGGCTGCAGGAGCTGTGGAGCGCAGAGACGCTGCCCCGCGCGCTGTTCACCGACGAACGCGCGCCCAACGACTGGCATGTGGCCACTGACCGCGGCTCCATCGTCAGCGGCCAGATCGATCGCCGCGAGTTCGAGGAAACGCCCCGGCTGCTCCCCTGCGCCTTGGAAAATCTCACAGTAACCCCGCTGGTCTGTTGGACCGCATTGGCCGCCGACGCAGAATCGCCGACGCCGCTGTTGCTGGCGGCCGGCCG
>JAJTXO010000365.1 GCA_021463315.1 Caldilineales bacterium
GGGATGGTGAACGGTGAACGGTAATCGGTAATCGGTAATCGGTAATCCGACCAGAGGGGGCTGGGGACTGGGGGCTGGGTCACCGATCACCGATCACCGATCACCGATCACCGTTCCCCGTTCCCCTCCTCCCCCACCCGCTCCTTCAGCCAGGCCTCCATGAAGCCATCCAGGTTGCCATCCAGCACGCTCTGGGGATTGCCAACCTCATACTCGGTGCGCAGATCTTTGACCATCTGGTAGGGCTGCAAGACGTAGGAGCGGATCTGGTTGCCCCAGCCCATCTCGACGTGCTTGCCCTTCAGCCGCGCCATCTGTTCCTCGCGCTTTTGCAGCTCCAGATCGTACAGCTTGCCGCGCAGCACGCGCATGGCCGACTGACGATTCTGGGTCTGGCTGCGCTCGTTCTGGCAGATGACCACCAGGCCGCTGGGCCGATGGGTCAGGCGCACCGCGGTGGAGTTCTTCTGCATGTGCTGGCCGCCCGCGCTGCCAGCCCGGAAGACGTCCATCTGGATATCTTCGGGATCGATCTCGATGTCGATGTCGTCGTCCAGCAGGGGGAGCACCTCGACCAGGGCAAAGGATGTGTGGCGACGGGCGGAGGAATCGAAGGGGCTGATGCGCACCAGACGATGCACGCCGCGCTCTGAGCCCAGATAGCCATAGGCCCACTCACCCTCGATCTCCACGGTGGCGCTTTTGACGCCGGCCTCTTCGCCGTCGGTTCGGTCGGTCAGCTCCGCCTTGTAGCCGCGGCGTTCGGCCCAGCGCAGATACATGCGCAGCAGCATCTCGGCCCAATCCTGGGCCTCGGTGCCGCCAGCGCCGGCATGGATGGACAGAATCGCGCCGCCGCGATCGTGCGGGCCGCTGAGCGCCAGTTGGAACTCCATGCGATCGACCTCTGCGCCGATCGCGTCCGCGTCGGCCGCCACGGCATCCGCGGTCGCGCTGTCATCCTCAGCCTCGGCCAGCTCCAGCAGCTCCAGGCCGTCCTGAATGCGCTGCGCCAGGCCGTTCCACTGCTCGACCTGACCCTTCAGATCGGACAACTGGCGCATCATCGCCTGGGCCGAAGCGGGATCGTTCCAGATGCTGGCGTCCAGCGCCCTGGTTTCTAGCTGCTCGATCTGAGCCTGCATGCCGGGGACGTCAAAGCCGCCCCCTGAGCGTGTCGACACGCTCCCCAAGCTCGATGAGCTGGTTCTTGGTTTCGTCCATGATGGATGTTCCTTACGGGTTACGAGTTACGCATTACGGGTTACTCTCACTGAAACAGCGAATCCACAAACACCCGCGCGTCGAACGGCGCCATATCCTCCATGCGCTCGCCGGTGCCGACGAAACGCACGGGCAGCCCCAGCTCCTTGGCAATCGCGAAGACCATGCCGCCCTTGGCCGTGCCATCCAGCTTGGTCAGGATCACCCCGCTGATGGCGACCGCCTCCTTGAAGTGGCGCGCCTGGCTGAGCGCATTCTGGCCCGTGGTGGCATCCAGCACCAGGAAGGTCTCATGCGGCGCCTTGTGAACCTGGCGCGCGGCCACGTTGCGCACCTTCTCCAGCTCTTTCATCAGATTGAACTTGGTGTGCAGCCGGCCGGCCGTGTCGATGATCAGCAGATCCGCGCTGCGGCTTTCCTGACAGGCGCGGATCGCGTCGTAGACCACCGCGCCCGGATCCGCGCCCTGGCCCTGGCTGATCACCTCGACGCCGACCCGCTCGCCCCAGATCTCCAGTTGATGCACCGCGGCCGCGCGGAAGGTGTCGGCCGCAGCCAGCACCACCTTGCGGCCATGCTGCTTGTAGAGCCGGGCCAGCTTGGCGATGCTGGTGGTCTTGCCCGAGCCGTTGACCCCCACCACCAGGATCACAGTCAGCAGGCGCGGCTCGTCGATCTCCATCGGATCGGCCCCGCCCAGCACCGCCAGCATCTCCTGCTTGAGCACCGCCTGGGCCTGGTCGGGCCGTTTGATGTTCTCCTTGGCCACACGCTCGCGCACGCGGCTCACCAGGGCCTCCGTGGTCTCGATGCCCACATCGCCCATGATCAGCGTCTCTTCCAGCTCTTCCCAGGTGGCTGGGGTGATCTCGTTGGCCTGGAAGATCGCGCCCAGCCGGCCCATAAAGCCGCCGCGCGTCTTCTCCAGACTCTCATGGATGCGCTGCTCATCAGCGCGCTGTTCTTCCTGGGATCGTCGAAAAAGCTTGAGCACCTTGCTTCTTGCCTCCTGATCGACACCTCGCCAGCGCCGGACACACAAGACGTGCGCAGATGCTGCGCACGTCGCGGCGAAAAGGTGTGCTGTCAATTATAGCGCACCCGACGCGATTGGCAAGTCACACCAGGGTTGTGATCTTTTGTGCTCTCTATGCTATAATTGGCCCCGGGCAGCCAGGCTGCCGCATCGCACCATCATCCTCTGATACCCTTCCCTGTGCGCGCGTCTGGCCAGCCCGCCTCGCGCACAGGGAAGTTGATCAGACATGGAGACTGATTCAACTGTGTTCAACGAAACGTCCAGCTCTCGCGCCCGCGCGACGCTGGAGGCAGCTTATCGCTTCGAGGCGGCCAGCGGCCTGACCTTCCGCGATAAGACCCTCCTGCAACGCGCGCTCACCCATCGCTCCTATCTCAACGAGACCCGCTACCTGCTGCAAGCCGACAACGAACGCCTGGAGTTCCTGGGCGATGCCGTGCTGGATTTCATCGTCGGCGAATATCTCTACAATCGCTTTCCAGAGATGCGGGAGGGCATGCTGACCAATCTGCGCGCGGCCTTGGTGCGCGAGGAAACCCTGGCCCTCTTCGCTGTGCAGCTCAACCTGGGCCACCATCTGGTGATGGGCCGCGGCGAGGCCGAGAGCGGCGGCCGCGAGCGCCCCGCCACCCTCTGCGGGTCCTTCGAGGCGCTGGTGGGCGCGCTCTATCTTGACCAGGACCTGGCGGCGGTCAAGGCGCTGCTCTTCCCCCTGGTCGAGCCCGCGCTGCCGCAGTTCGTCGATATCGCCGCCTACAAGGATGCCAAGAGCCGCCTGCAGGAGTGGAGTCAAAACACCTATCGCGCCACCCCCCGCTACCAGACAGCCCAGGCCAACGGGCCCGATCACGACAAACAGTTCACCGTCCACGCGGTCATCGATGGCCATGTGTGGGGCATCGGCCAGGGCAAATCGAAACAGGTTGCCTCTATGGCCGCCGCCGCCCATGCCCTGGAATATGCCGAAGCCCATCAGTACGACGAAATGATCCCGCTGCCCAATCTGCTGGCAGGGGAGAGCGACGAGGCCCAAGACAATGGCAACGGCGTCGCGGCCACCTGAATCCCCCTGGCTGATCACCGGCGCGGCCGGCCTGCTGGGCAGCGAGATCGTGCGCCAGGCGGCTGGCCGCTGGCCGCTCGTCGGCGTGATCTTCCAACGCCAGCCCCAGCCGCTGCCCGGCGTCAGCTATCTCCGGCTGGATGTGGGCGATCCGGCCGCGGTGCTGCGCCTGCTGCATACCCTGCGCCCCCGGGTGATCATCCACACCGCCTATCGCAAAGCAGGGCCAGAGCTGGAACGGGTCACCGCGGCCGGCGCTGGCCATGTCGCCCAGGCCGCCACGCAGATCGGCGCCCGCCTGATTCACGTCTCCTCCGATGTGCTGCTGGACGGGGAGCATGCCCCCTACGACGAAAGCGCGCAGCCCGCGTCGCTGCACCCCTATGGCCAGGCCAAGGCCGAGGCTGAGCGCCTGGTGCAGCAGGCCGCGCCGGCCGCAGCCATCGTGCGCACCTCGCTGATCTGTCAACTGGACCCGCCCGATCCCGTCAGCGGCTGGATCATCGACAGCCTGCGCCACAGCCAGCCCATCACCCTCTTCACCGACGAGATCCGCTCGCCGGTGTGGGTGCAGGATCTGGCCGCCGCGCTGATCGAGCTGGCCCAGACATCCTTCGCCGGCGTGCTGAACGTGGCCGGCCCGCAGCCGCTGAGCCGTTTCGAGATGGGCTGGCGGCTGGCCCGGCGCATAGGCCTCGATCCCCGGGGCATCAGCGCCGGCAGCAGCCTGGACAGCGGGCTAAGCCGGCCGCGCGACTGCACGCTGGACGTGCGGCTGGCCCAGCGCCTGCTGCGCACCCGCCTGCGCAGCTACGACGAAGGGCTGGCAGTTGCGCCATGAGCGACCACGACGACCAGGCTTTCCCGGAGCTGACCGGCTTCGATCCGCCTCCCCCGGACCCGTTCGATGGGGATCCATTCGCCGACGAGGCCGATTCTCCCGCCGAGAACGTGCTCGACGATTGGATCGTCTACCCCGCCATGGCGCTGGGCATCCTGGTCACCACCTTCCTGCCCATCCTGCTGGGCCAGCGGATCTGTCTGCCCCTGCTCAGCGCGGCCGTGCTGATCCCCATGTTCCTGTGGGCGCTGCGCCAGGGCCGGCCGGGCAAAGCCATTGCCCTGGCCCTCTTCTGGGCCGCGCTGCAATCCGTCTCCGTCATCCTGGCCAGCCTGCTCTTCCCCGACAGCGCCGGGCAGGCTGTGCAGGGCGGGCTGGAATATCGCTCGGCCTGGCTGCTGTGGATCGCCGACGGCTCACGAACCACGCTGGCGCCTGCGCTGGACTACGGCCGCCAACTGGTCGATCTGCTGATCTACGCCCTGGCCATGGCCCTGACCGGCGGCGTCGGCGGCCTGCTGCTGCTGACCCTGGCGCTGGACCGCTTCAACTTCACCGTGGCCTCGCTGCTGGCCGCGGCGCAAAACCCCGCGCTGGTCGCGCTGGCCGGCTGGCCGCTGTGGATGATCGTCCGGCTGGCGGGCGCCATCGTCGTCGGCGCGGTTCTGGCCGAGCCGGTGGCCAGCCTGGATCTGCGGCCGGCCTTCTTGCTGGACTGGCTGCACGCCCGCTGGCGGCTGCTGCTGG
>JAJTXO010000366.1 GCA_021463315.1 Caldilineales bacterium
CGCAGGAGAAGGCCGGCGCCTCTTCCACGATCAGCTCCACCGGCACGATCACCAGCTCGGTCTCGTTGCCGGGGCCGGCGTCGGGGTCGTTGCTGGTGACGCACAGGTTGCCTGTGTAGACGCCTGCGGCCAGCCCGGTCGAGTCGAAGGTCGCGGTCAGCCCGGTGCTGGTGCCACCCGCGTTGGAGCCGGCGTAGCTGTCCAGCGACAGCCACGGGATGTCAGAGGGCGTGCTGCATGCCTGCCCCGAGCCACCGATGCTGCCGCTCAGCCGGAACACCAGGTCAGGATTAGTCCCCACACCGCAGGTCGCGAGCCGCGCGCCCCAGCTCGTGCAGGGCGTGCCGAAGCCGCCGCCGGGGTTCTGCCAGGCCGACGCGCTGTTGGACTGCACCATGCGCTCGGTCCAGCCCCACTGCCCGCCAGCAGCGAAGTCCATTCTCGCCTGCACCGACACCCAGTACGTCCCCGAAGGCAGCACGGCCGGGGTGGTCAGGGCGATGGTGAAGGTGCCCAGGCCGTTGTCGGTGGGCACGAGGCCCAGCGCGCTGTAGACCTGCGCGCCCGGCAGCGAGCCGCTGTTCTGATAGAAGTAGACGTTCACCGCCGGGGCCAGACCTGTGCCGTTCCAGTAGGCGCCCGGCACGTAGACCTCGTCGATGGTCCAGGCGCCGTCGCCGGCCGGGATGACGAAGTCGTCGGCCGCCTGGTTGTCGTAGGCGTCGTTGGCCGCCTCGAAGTCCTGCGAGGTGATGGAGTCGGCGCCGGCGTTGTCGGTCTGGTCGTAGAGCACGACGCTGGGGCCGGCGTAGGGGGTCACCGCGCCAGCAGCCGGGCCGCTCTTGGTGAGGGCGGAGTTGGGCTGCTGCGCTGCGCCGCCGCTCTGGCGGGCCACCAGCTTGGCCATGGGGCCTTCGACATGCATGGGCGCGGACGTGTTCTCCTCGGTGATGTCCCAGGTCAGCGTGCCGCCGCCGGTGTTGGCCACGGTGAGCGTCTGCTGCGTGGTGGTGTTGGTCGGCTGCGTGCTGCTCATGCTCAGCGGATCCACGTCGATGTTGGGCGGATCGCCCGCGCCGCCTACCACCAGACACCAGTCGTTGAGGGCGCCCGTGTCGCCGCCGGCGTTGTCCGAGACGGTCAGCCGCCAGGTGGCCTGGGAGCTCATGCCGTCGTAGGTCGCCAGCAGGGAGGTGTTGGCCGGATCGCCGCCCACCAGGTCGCCAGCGATGGTCGGCGTCGCCGCCAGACAGGTGCTCTCGACGTTGCCGTCGGTGCCCTCGTCGTCGATGGTGGCGTCGATGTCGTTGCCTGAGCAGCCGAAGGTGGTGCTTGGCACACCTGGCCGGTCGATGGGCGTGGTAATCGTAGCCGAGTCGACGCGCTCCAGCACGAACTTCAGGTCGCCTACCCAGGTGTGGGCAGCGTCGACCATCAGGTTCAGGTCGGTGATGGTGGTGTTGTCCGGGATCACGATGTCGTTGCTGACGCCGGCCGGATTGTTGTCAGGAATCGGCAGCGGGGTGGTCAGGCTGCTGCAGTAGGTCACCGTGCCGCCGCCGATGGGCGTGCAGATGCTGGGGGTGCCCGCGCCGCTGGCGATTTCGACGTCGTCCAACGAGAAGTTGCTGACCCCGCCGCCCGCGCCGGTAACGATGGAGTGGAAGGCGATGGTGTGGGCGGCGCCGTTGTTGTAGGGGCCGCCAGGCGCCGCGACCAGGTTCACCGACTGCGCCTGATAGCCGCCATTCGTGACACAGGTGGCGTTGAACACCTGGTTGCCATCGATGGTGACCTCCATGAAGTCGCCGGTGTTGTCGCAGGAGCCCATCCACAGCTCGAAGTCAAGGGTGGTCGCGGCGGCCGGGATGGTTACGCTCTGGGAGACCGAGGCCTCTTCGAAGGCCGAGATGCCGCCAAACCACGCCCACCAATCGCCAGTGTTCGGGCCGGAAGTGCCGCCGCCCAGGCCACAGCCAGCGACGTCGCACAGCGGTGTACCGAAGTTGGTGCTGGCTTCCGTCCACTCCGGGTTCGGCGTACCAGCCTCGAAGCTCGGATCGGCTACGATGTTGCCGCCGGGGATTGGGTCGGTGCAGGTCCAGCCGCTCTCGACCTGGCAGGTGTTGGAACAGCCGTCGCCGCTGTTGCTGTTGCCGTCGTCGCACTGCTCGCCAGGATCCAGCACGCTGTTGCCGCACTGCCCGCCGCCGCCCTCGTCCTGGCACGAGTAGACCTCAACGTCGTCCACGTACCAACCGATGACGCCGTTGCAGCCGTCCACGCCGAAGTCGAAGCGGAAGACAACGCTGTCGCCCGGCCCGGCGATGCCGGTCAGGTTGACCTGCGACTGGCCCCAACTGCCGCTTACCGAACCGCCGTCGGTGCCGGTGAAGGCTGGCTGGCCGGCCATGGGGTTGGTGTTGCCTCCCGCGGCGGATTGCAGGTTCTGGTTGTAGTCGTTGAACTCGAAGGCCGCGTCGGGCACCAGCGTGAACGGCCCGCCGTTGACGCTGACCTTGACGTTGCCGCCGTCATAACCGAGCTCGGTCGCCACCCAGTGGTCGAAGGCCACGCGCGGCACGGCGGCGCCGGCCGGGATGGCGATGGCCGGGCTCTGCAGGTAGAGCGCGCCCGACTCGTCGTCGGCCGCGCAGTCGCCGGTTATCAGGTTGGCCACGAAGGCCGCGTAGGAGCCGCTGGCGCCGGCCGGCAGGCTGCCGACCACGTCCCAGTCAGGGGTGCTGAAGCTGCCCGGATTGGCGACGCCATAGGTGCCCACCGACCAGCCGGCCGGCAGCGTGGCGCCTTCCCAGTCCTCGCTGGCGATGGGCTCGACCACGCCGGTGCCCTGGCCCGCGCACAGCGCCGGGGCGTTGGGATCCAGCAGCGGCTGGAAGTTGCACTGGGTCGGAGGGGTGCGCAGCTCGGTGGCTGTCACAGCGTCGGCCACTTCCTGGCAGTCGACCGCGCTGATCATGAAGCCCGAAGGAACCTGCGCCGGGTTGCTGGTGCTCAGGCCGCTGAGGGTGGCGCCGGTCAGGTCGGTGCATGACTGCTCCAGCGCATCGGCCAGGTCGGCGAAGTTGCTGGCCGGGCCGAGGTAAACCGACTGCGCCTGCCAGAAGATGTGCGCGGCCTTGGTCAGGCCGAGGCCGAGGACGGTCTGGCCGTTGTAGGTGCCGCCGTCCACCATCAGGGAGAAGGTGCGGTTGGGCACGCCGGAGTTGGAATGCACGCCGCCGCTATCGCCGGTGCTGCACCAGTAGCTGGCCGAGGTCACCCGGCCGGGGTCGCCGTAGCACTCCGGCCGCCACATGTCGCGGATCGCGCCGCTGAACGCGGTGGCGTCCTCGCCCATCAGCCAGCGGTAGGTGGCGTCGGTGCTGGGAGCGCCGGAGCCGTAGATCGAGCAGGCCGCGCCGTCGGACTGGCGAAAGCCGCCGGGGGTGTCGGTGCCGCGGCCGTTGAGCAGGTCCACCGTCTCGCCCCAGATGTCGGAGTAGGCCTCGTTCATCGCGCCCGACTGCCACTGGTAGATCAGGCCGCTGGTGTACTCGGTGTAGGCGTGGCCCCACTCGTGGGCCACCACGTCGTCCGCCGTGACGCCGGTGCAGTAGTTGGTGCTGGTGCCGTTCCAGTTGGCGTTGGGGCAGGAGATGGTCGGGTCGTTGTTGACGACCCGCATGGTGTTGCCGAGGTTGTTGTAGGAGTCCCAACCGGCCGTGCTGCCGAAGATGTTGTAGCTCTCCTTGGTGCCAGCCGCTTCGTTGTTCCAGTCGGTCACCTGCTGGACCGTGCCGCCAGCCCAGCCGCCGGGGATCGGATCGGGATCGGGCGGGTTGGTCCAGACCACATTGGCCAGGTTGCTCTCGCTGATCTGCCGGCTGAGAGCCTCAGGCGCTTCCTGGCCGTCCTGGATGCCGTCGATGCGATCCACCACCGCGCCGCTGTGGGCGTCGACGTAGATGAACTCGCGCACGCTGGCGCCGTTGCCGACCAACACCTCGTAGACCAGGCGATCGGCGCCGTTGGCCGTATCCTGCACCAGGCCGTCGCGGAAGACCAGCAGGCGCGTCGCCAGCACGCGCACGTCGCTGGACACCAGCGCGCCGCGCTCGGCGCCGCCAGCGGCCGCCAGAGCGGTCGCACCGGCCTTCTCAGGCGAGATGCCGGGAATGGTGCTGACCTTGATGCCGGGAACGGTCACCGCGTTGACAGAAGTCAGCGCGCCACCAGCAGAGACCACCGAGTGCAGGTAGCTGCCGAAGACCGGCACGCCCTGATGCACCTGGATGTAGGCCAGGCGGGTGTTGCCTGCGGCGTCCACCCGACTGCCAGCGCTGACCAGTTGCACGCCAGCGTCGGTGATGCCGAAAGCAGCGCCGTAGTCGGCCAGGAAGCCCATGGTCTGGGCCTCGGCGGACTCGCCGGCGCCGGCCGGGTACAGGTTGCCGCCCGCGCCGACGCGCACGAAGGTGGCGGCGCCGGTGGCGTTGCGATAGCTGACGCTGACGTTGCCCTGCGCGCCAGCGTTCAACCGCTGGATGGCAGAATCGACGCTTTCAGGTCCGCTGGACAAAGGGGCTGAGAAGGGAGCGGCGGCCGGCGCCTGGCTGACGGCCGGCTGGGGAGCGGCGGCCGGGACGCTCAGTGGAAGGGCAAAGGCAGGTGACGCTACCAAAGTCATAGCCATGATCAGCGTCAACAGAACGGCGATCTTGCTTTTCATGGGATTGGTGTATCTCCTTCAGGAATAGTGGCGCCGGCAGAGAACAGAAAAGTTCCGGCGGTGTAGGGCTATCATCTCAAAAAACCGGGGTCGAGACTTCCGAAGTCTGCGCAGGTTTGTTCAAAACGAGCTCACAGTCCATAAGACTTCGGAAGTCTTCCCCCTCTA
>JAJTXO010000367.1 GCA_021463315.1 Caldilineales bacterium
TGCCACAGGCTGGCCAGCCAGAGCCAGAGATAGGCCAGCAGGCCCAGCAGCCCGGCCTCGGCCGCGAAGTTCAGGTAGATGTTGTGGGCATGGCCCAGCGGCTCAACCCAGCGCGGCAGGTGGTATTGGCTGTACATCACGGCATAGTTGCCAGGGCCGACGCCCAGCCACAGATGGTCGACCCACATGCCCAGCGCGGCCTGCCAATGGGCGATGCGTTCGACCACCGAGAAGTTGGCGTCGGTGACCTCGGTGCGCGCCACGTCGATCAGTCCGACATACTGCTGCAGCTCGCTCAGCCGGCCAGCCACCGACGCGGGCAGCAGATCGGCCGCGCCGAAGAGACTGAGCGTCAGTCCGGCGGCCACGGCCAGCGCCAACACGGCCGGCGCGGCGCGGCGACTGTGCGCCAACACCACCACGGCCAGGGCCACGGCGAAGGCCAGCCATGCGCCGCGGCTCCAACTGACCAGCAGGCCCAGGCAGATCAGCCCCGCGGCCGCGCTGAGCGCCAGGCTCAGCCCGAGGCCGTGGCGGCGCGGGTTGCTCCAGGCCCACAGCGCCAGGCTGACGGCCAGCGGTGCGATCAACCCCAGATAGCCGGCGTAGGGGTTGGGTTGGCGAAACGCGCCGTAGGCGCGCATGAAGCGGCCCAACAAAACGAAGGCGTCGGGCCCGCTCTGCGTCAGAAACTGAGCCAGGCCGAGCAACGCCTGGGCCACGGCCGCCGCCAGCAGGCCGGCGATCAGCCATCCCGCGCGCCGCCTGGGCAGCAGAGCAACCACTGCCAGATAGAGCGCCAGCACCTGCAGCCATTTGAGCAGCTCAGGCAGGCCCTCCCGATAGGAGGGGGCGCGCAGCAGCGAGAGGCTCAGGCTGGCCAGCAGGGCCAACAGCGGCCAGAGCAGCGGCGGATGCGGCAGCACGATGCGCCGCCGGGCCACGCCCTGCGCCAGCCAGGCCGCCAGCAGCAGCGCCAGCAGCAGGTCCGCTCCGTCGATGGGCAGGCCGGCCATTGGCAGCGGCCGCAGCGCGGCGAAGGGCGCGGCCATCGCCAACAGCGGCAGCCCCAGCCAGGGCCGGATCAACACGGCCAGCGCCAGTCCGGCGGCAGCCAACAGCAAGCCGCTGGCGGTGGCTGGCAGCACAGCGACCAGGAGGGCAACGCCCAACAGCGCCACTGAGATCAGAGGGGCAACAGGCGGCGCCAGCTTAGCGGGGGAGGGGATGGACAAACGCTGGCTGGTCATGGGTTAAGGCGCCTGGTACAGGCCGTCGGAATATCTTACCCCAAAGCATTGCTTTGTCAAACATGGGAGAGGGCTTACTTTTGCAGATTTTTACCTGGAATGCCATCATGGTATAATCACGCGCCGCCAAAGTGCGCAATAATGTATCATCTCAAAGAGCCGGGGTCGAGACTTCCGAAGTCTTCCCCCTCTATTGAGATGATACGCAATAATCCATCCAAGTCGAGGAGTGTATGGCAAACAAGAAGAAGTCGAAGTCTCCGAATATACCGGCGGCAGCGCCGCAGACCAGCCAAGTGACGGCGTCCACCGCGAAGTCACGGAAGTCGGCCAGACAGCGCAAACAGCAGCGCAGCCAGATCTATCTGATTCTGGCAGCGGTGGTGGTGGTGTTGGTTGTTGGCGCGTTGATTGTCGTCAACAACCGCAGCCAGGCGCAGGTGGCCACACCGCCGGTGGTCAGCACGCTGCCCTCGGAGCTGGTGGCGCGCAATGTGAAGGGCGCGGCCGACGCCAAGGTTGTGGTGACGGAGTTCGCGGACTTTGAATGCCCCGCCTGCAAGACCTTTGCGCAGGGCACGGGCAAAGTGCTCGAAGAAGAATACATCAAGACCGGCTTGGTGCGCTATGAGTACAAGCACATGCCGCTGCCGCAGCATGAGCCCAGCGCGACCAATGCCGCGTGGGCCGCGGAGTGCGCCGCGGACCAGGGCAAGTTCTGGGAGATGCACGACTATCTTTTCCAGGAGCAGGGCAAGCAAGGCACCAACACCTTTTCCCAGATCCGGCTGAAGGCTATGGCTACGGAGCTGGGCCTGGATGTGGGTGAATTCGAGCAGTGCCTGAGCCGTCAGGTCCACGCTCAGGCGGTGCAGGATGATGTGGCCGAGGCTCGCCAGTTGTTTGTCAACTCGACTCCTACGATCTTCGTCAACGGCCAGCGGGTGGCCAACCCTTCGCTGACTGACCTGCGCGCGGCCATCGACGCGGCGCTGCAGCAGCAGGGAGTGCAGTAGGCCATGGACGGACGGCGTGTCTGGTTGGATCGCCTGCAACTGGTCCTGATTGGCGCCGGAATCGTCATCGCGTCCTATCTGACCTACGTCAAGCTGTTCGGCATCAAGCCCTATTGCGCGGGCGTGGGCAACTGCGAAGCCGTGCAGACCAGCCCCTACGCGGTGCTGTTGGGCGTGCCCGTGGCCATCTGGGGCCTGCTGGGCTATCTGGTGCTCCTGGCGCTCTTCCTGGTGAAGCGCTATGACTGGCGCAACCTGGGCTGGGTGGCGCGGCAAGCCTTCTTCCTGGTGACGCTGGTGGGTGTGCTCTACTCGGCCTATCTGACCTACCTGGAGCTGTTCGTGATCCACGAGATCTGCCCCTGGTGCGTCGCCTCGGCCCTGGTCATGACCGGGCTGTTCGTCTTGGCCATCGTCGATGCCTTCGGCGGCAGAGGCGAAGAGGACGAAGAGGAATAGGCGGTCCGCTTGCAAAAGCAGCGCATTCGGAAACGAATGCGCTGCTTTTTTTGGGGGTGTATTCAAAGCAGGTTGAGCCTGCGTAGGACGATTTTCTAAATCGTCCGGCGAGCCGCCGCGGGAACGGACGATTTGGCAATCGTCCTACGAGCCGGCGCGGGGCGGAGTCAGGCGTATTTGCCGATCAGCAGGTCGAGCTTCTGCACGGCGTGCGGGGGCCACAGCGCCTTGCTGGTGATCAGCGCGTCTTGCAGGGCGTTGCGATAGGGGCTGGGGCCAGCCTGATCCAGCATGCGCACCGCGTTGCGCACCGATTGCTTGGCCACCTCGGCGTTGTGTTGCAAGACACGGATCACCGCGTCCACCGTCACAGGCTCCTCGCTCTCATGCCAAACGTCGTAGTCGGTGATGTGGGCCATGGTGGCATAGCTCATCTCGGCCTCGCGGGCCAAAAAGGCCTCGGGCGTGGCGGTCATGCCCACGATGGAGAAGCCCAGTTGGCGGAAAGCCTGGCTTTCAGCCTTGGTGCTGAAGCGCGGTCCTTCGATGGTGACGAAGGTTCCCCCCAGGTGGGCCGGCGCGCCGCTGGCCTGCACCGCGCGGTAACAGACCTCCGAGAGGAACTCGCAGAAGGGATGCGCCACCGACACGTGGACCACGATGCCGTCGGTGCCCACGGTCGCATCGTCGAAAAAGGAAAGGCTGCGCAGGCGGGTGCGGTCGAAGATCTGGTCTGGCACCACGATATCGCCCGGCGCCATCTGCTCCTGCAGGCTGCCGCAGGCGCTGACCGCGATCAGATACTCCACGCCTAGTTTCTTGAAGCCCCAGATGTTGGCCCGGCTGTTGAGGCGCGTGGGGCTGATGCGGTGGCCGCGGCCGTGGCGGCTCAGAAAGGCCACGCGCTGGCCCTCCAGCGTCCCCACGATGAAGGCGTCCGACGGCGCGCCAAAGGGGGTTTCCAGCCAGATCTCTTCTACCTCTTGCAGGGCGCTCAGCTCGTAGACGCCGCTGCCGCCGATCACTCCGATGCGCACAGGGTTCATGATTTGCCTGTTCCTTTCTATGAAGATGGCAACTGTTCAGCCGGCCGGCCAACCGTTGGTTGAGTAGGCCGCCGTATCGAAACCAACCGTTGGTTGAGTAGGCCGCCGTATCGAAACCAACCGCTGGCCCGCAGGCGTGGCTGGATTATACTACCAAAAGCCCTTTTCGACTGTGTAGCCGGCCGCCTCGGCCGCGGCCGCGGCAACAGCCACGATCTGGCCGTGGATGACGCCGTTGCTGGCGGCCAAGCCCTGGCGTTGGCGCACGTCTACCTGGTTGTAGCGCAGGGGGCGGCCCCAGACGTCGCCGATCGCGCCGCCGGCTGCGCGCAGAATGGCGTCCGGCGCGCAGGTGTCCCACTCCTTCAGGCCGGGCGCGGGATGGATGTACAGGTCGCACAGCCCCCTGGCCAGCAGGCCGACCTTGAGGCCGACGCTGCCGCTGGGCCGGTCCTGGGTGATGCCCAACTGGCCGCGCACCGCATTGACCAACGGGTCGCGGTGGGAGCGGCTGGCCACCAGGCGCATCTGCGTGGAGTCGGCCACGCGTGATACCGCCAATGGCTGTACCACGCCGTTCTGCACCATCTCGGCCAGCAGACCCGGCGCGCCGCGATAGAGCAGGTCAGCCACCGGCTGGTAGACGACGCCTAGCGCGGGCGCTCCTTCGATGGCCAGGCCCACCATGATGGAGAACTCGTCGATGCGACCGATGAATTCCTTGGTGCCGTCCAGCGGATCGATGATCCAGACACGGCGGCGCTCCCGGCGGGCCAGGTCATCATGCCCTTCCTCGGACAGGATGCCGTCGCTGGGAAAGGCCCGCTGCAGGTCAGCCACCAGATGCCGGTTGGCCGCGTGATCCGCGGCCGTGACCGGCTCGTTGCCTGCTTTCCAGGTCACCTCCACGCCGGTGTCGTAGAACTCGCGCACCAGCGCGCCGGCCTCGCGCACCAGCTGTTCGACGATGGGCAGTTCGTGGGTCAAGAGATCGATATCAGCCAAGGGTCCTCCTGTCTCGAATGCGCCGTATCATCTCAAAAAACCGGGGTCGAGACTTCCGAAGTCTGCGCAGGTTTGTTCAAAACGAGCTCACAGTCCATAAGACTTCGGAAGTCTTCCCCAAT
>JAJTXO010000368.1 GCA_021463315.1 Caldilineales bacterium
TCCATTCTCCATTCTCCATTCTCCATTCTCCATTCTCCACTCCCCAGCCCCCACCGATCACCGTCGCCGATTGGCCAGCATGAGGTAGTAGAGCAACTGCAAGACGGCGGTGATGGTGGCGGCCACGTAGGTGGCGGCCGCGGCCCGCAGCACCGTGCGGGCGCCTTTTTCGTCCTCGGCGCTGGTCATCAGGCCCGCGTCGGCCAGCAGCTTCAGGCCGCGGCGGCTGGCGTCGAACTCCACCGGCAGGGTGAGGATGCTGAACAGCACGGTGATGCCGAAGAAGAAGATGCCCACGTAGACCAGGCCCAGGAAATTGAACAGGAGGCCGATCATCAGCAGGACATAGGAGATCATGGGGCTGACGCGCACGGCCGGCAGCAGGAAGCTGCGCGCGGCGATCAGCGGGGACTTGGCGGCGTATTGCTGCGCATGGCCCAGCTCGTGGGCCACGATGGCCATGGAAGCCACCGAGGGCTGCGTGGCCACGCCCTGCGACAGGCCGACCGTGTGGGTGCGCGGGTCGTAGTGATCGGTCAGGTTGCCGGCCACGCCCTGAAACTGCACGCCCGTGCCCTTGGAAATCTGATAGGTGGCGCCCAGATCAGTGCTGCGCAGCAGTTGCTGGCCCACCTGCAGGCCGGTCAGGTTGTGGCTGTTGGCCACCTTGCTCCACTTCCCATAGGCCGACTTGATGTACATCTGCGCGCCCAGGGAGATCACCATGGTGACGACAAAGATCAGAAGATAGAGTGGGTCGAAAAACATCGCTTTCGTGGCCTCCGATTTCAAGAAATACACTGCCAGGGGACGAGAACAGACGGACAATCTCGTCAATGGCTTCTACGGAATCCTATAACAGATAGTTGCAGGACGAAGTAACAGGCGCTACACTGGTCTCACAGCGGCCAGACCAGCGGCACAACGATCAGGCAGACGGCCAGCACCAGGAGGAGCAGCGGCCAGCCGATCTTGAGGTAGTCGCCCCAGGTGTAGCCGCCTGGCTCGAAAACCAGCGTGTTGGTCGGCGAGGCGATGGGCGTCAGGAAGGAGGCCGATGCCCCCACGACCACCATGATCATCAGCGGCTCCGGCCGCACGCCCAGGGTCAGGGCAGCCTGCAAAATGATCGGCGCCACCAAGACCGTCGTAGCCGTGTTGCTCATCACCTGGCCCAGGGACGCGGTGAGCAGGAACACGCCAGCCATCAGCACCTGGGGCTGCATAGTTCCCAGGGTATTGACCAGGCCATCAGCCATCAGCGCGGCGCCGCCTGTGACCTCCAGCGCCGTGCTCATGGGCAGCATCGCGGCAATCAGCACCACCGTCTGCCAGTTGATCGCGCGATAGCCCATCTCCACGCTCAGGCAACCGGTCACAATCATCAAGACGGCCGCCAGCAGCACGGCCATCACCGTCGGCAGGATGCCCAACGCCATCAGCGCCACCATGCCCAGCAGGATCGCCAGCGCGGCATAGGAGCGCCAGGTGAGCTGCGTCACCTGCTTGGACATGGCGTCCGGCTCGCCCACCACCATGAAGTTGTGCTCCTCCTGGCGCAGGCGCTGGATGGCGGACCACTTGCCGCGCACCAGCAGGGCATCGCCGAAGCGCAAGCGGGTTTCGTTGCGCGGCAGGGTGTTGTCGCCGCGGCGCAGGGTGATCACCTGAATGTCGAACTTTTCAGCCAGTTGGCTGGCAGCCAGGGTGCGGCCGACATATTCGGAGCGGGGCGGCAGGATCACCTCGGCCACGCCGATCTCCTGCGACAGCAGCAGTTCGCTCAGGTTCTCCCTGTCGGGGTCGACGGGCTGCAAGCCCAGATTGAAGCGCAGCGCCAGACTCTCCACCTTCGCCGCAGCGCCCTTGACCAGCAGATGATCCTGGACCTGGATCCTGGTGTCAGGGCCAGGCGTGCCTTGATCGTCGCTGGACAAACGATCAAACTGTTGTCGAACCAGGCGGCGGCGGCGGGCAGAGCGGCTCTCGTCGCTGTCGGAGCCCTGCGGATGGTCGATGCTTAGCACCGTCACGCTGTAATCGCGGCCCAGCGCAGCCTCAGCCAGGGACATCCCCACCAACGGCGAGGCGTTGCGGACGCGCGCCCAGAAGAGCTTGTCGGCCAGGCTATAGGACTCGGCCATGGCCTCCATCTCACCCTCCAGATCGACAGGCCGGACACCCACCTTTCGGCGCGGCAGCAGCTTGCGGCCAACCAGGGCAATATAGACCACCGCCACGACAGTCACCGGGATGCCGATCAGCGAGAACTCGAAGAAGCCCAGCTCGCCGGCGCCACTGGACGCCAGCATATCGGCTACCAGGATGTTGGACGGCGACGACATCAGGGTGAGCAGGCCGCCCACGCTGGCTGAGAAGGCCAGCGGGATAAGAAAGCGAGAGGGCAGGCTGCCGATGCGCCAGGCCGCGGCCACGGCCGCCGGCAGCAGCATGGCCACCGTGCCTGTGTTGCTGATGAAGATCGAGAGCAGCGCGGTGGCGATCATCAACACCACCAGCAGGCGCTGCTCGCTGTTGCCGGCGCGCTGCATCAGCACTTGCCCTACCTGCGCCGTGATGCCGGTGCGGGATAGGCCCTCGCCAACGATGAACAGCGCCGCCACCATGATGGTCGTCGAATCGGCAAAGCCAGCCAGCGCCTGCCCGCTGGTCAGGATGCCGGTGAGAAACAAGGCCAGCAGCGACAGCACCGCCACCAGATCAGCCCGCAGCCTGCTGAAAATGAACAGCAAGATCGTGGCCGTCAAGATGGCGAAGGTCAGAACTAATTCGAGGTTTTCAGGCATGAACTCAGCCCAGCTCGCGCCCACCGGTGACCGGGAAGAGCTGGCCGGTGATAAAGGACGCCTCGTCCGAGGCCAGGTAGGCCACCAGGCCGGCCACATCCTCGGGCGTGCCCAGCCGGCCGGCCGGGATGCGGGCGATGCCGGCCGCCACCACCTCGTCGTAGGGCCGCTGCATGATCATGGCCTCCAACTGATAGCCCCACTGCTTCATGCCGGTGTCGATGTCGCCCGGCAGCACCGCATTGACCGTCACGCCGAACTGGGCCACCTCCTGGGCCAGCGACTGGGTCAGCGCGGCCACGGCCGCCTTGCTGGCCGCATAGGCCGCCATGTAGGGCCGGGGGCGGATGGCCGCCAGCGACGACATGTTGATAACGCGGCCGCCGCGCTGGCCCTGGATCATGGCCGGCAGCACGGCCTTGGTCACCAGGAAGACGCCGGTGGCGTTGACCTCCAGGGTGCGCCGCCAGGCCTCGTCGGCCATCTGCGCCACGGGAGAGGGGCCAAAGATCGCGCCGGCGTTGTTGACCAGAATGTCGATGCGGCCAAACTCAGCCATCACCCGGGCCAGCATAGCCTGGATCGAAGCCGGATCGGTGACGTCGACCTGGACCGGCAGGCAGCGCACATTGTGCTGTGGCCGGTCTTCCTCCTGCTGTGGCCGGTCTTCCCCCTGCTGTGGCCGGTCTCCGACCGAGCCACCCTCCTGCTGTGGCCGGTCTCCGACCGAGCCACGCCCGATCTCAGCGGCGATAGCTTGCAGCTCATCCCACTGGCCGATGGCCGGCGCGGGCAGGCCGGCCGGCGGCGGCGCACACAGGTCGGCGATGGCCACATCGACGCCAGCCTGGGCCAGACGCAGGGCGATAGCCGCGCCGATGCCGCCATGGCGACCGGCGCCGGTGATGAGGGCTATTCTGTTGCTGTTCGGTGTAATTGTCATTGTGCTCTCACTTCTAGCGGCATTACCGGCGGCTGGATCGTTGAATCAGTGCTTGACGATAGTCATGCTCCAGCCATGCCAACAGGAAGTCATCGAGCGGTACAGCCTGCGGGGCTTGCTCGAACTCAGGGTCGTTGACCCAAACGACGTCTTGCTCGACACCGACAACAACCAGCGCGTGCGCAGTATCATCCGCCCAATAGGTCAACGGCCCGGTATTGACAGCCACGATGATAGGCGATCCCTGGTCGAGCGCCCGGTGCAGTTTAGCGATGCTGCCCTTCTCGATGATGACCGATACGCCTCGCTCCTCAAGGCGGCGGAGATTCGAGAACGCAGCACCGTGTGAGCGAATGCCCAGCAATTGCACAAGACGCCCATACTCGGTCGGCAAATGCAGGTAGTCGAGCAGCATTGCAGCGCACGCTGCCAGGCAATCAGCCTGCTGCAGTTGTCTGCGGTGCGAGACGGCGAGCAAAGGCATCGGCCCTATCCTGCATCCCTCGGAGCTGGTCAGACGACAACGGAATGACCTCACCCGTTGCTGCGTCGATATCCAATGAGCCCACAGCGGCGACCTGGCCATGTCCGCGCAGGTACAGCCAGACGGGAGTGCGCCATACCGGCTTGTCACCCCACACGAGGACCGGTTCACCTGGTCGCAGAGCCATGGCGACGTGTTCAGTTAAATAGCCTTGCGCATGCCGCCTGACCTGGTCAGATACATACCCTGTCTCGTGACGCGCCTGCTCGATGAGGGCCAAAATCTCTTCTTCGCTCATATCCCGGTTGAGTTCTGCATTCGCCGTTGCAGCCTGATCCAGCCAATCAAGAAACGCCTCACGATCTCGCCGGTAACCTAAGAACTGCCGGTACTCATCCAGGTTGACGATAGCCGCTTGGGACCGGCCAAAGGTTTCTACGATGTACGTCGCCCGCTGCTCGCGCACGGCTTGCAGCACGTCGGTCAACTGTTGCCGTAGCTCTGTCGCTCCAATTACCTGTTCCATGGAACTGATCTCCAAAACAACGAAGCCGTTCTTGCAAGGTTTAGAAGGATTATAAACCTTGCAAGAACGGCTGTCAAAGCATGGGCGGGCTCGGTGCTTCGCAAAGACCGGCTCAAGCCGCGGCGACGGCGCGAGGG
>JAJTXO010000369.1 GCA_021463315.1 Caldilineales bacterium
TGGTGTGGCCGCCCGACCGTAAACGGATCGGGCTACAAGGTTCCCAGCATTCCCTGCTTCTGCTGGTTTTGTACTGGTGTGGCCGCCCGACCGTAAACGGATCGGGCTACAAGGTTCCCAGCATTCCCTGCTTCTGCTGGTTTTGTGCTGGTGTGGCCGCCCGACCGTAAACGGATCGGGCTACAAGGTGGAAGGCCCTGCGGGCCTGGGGATGGGTCGGGTGGGCTGAAGAACGCACCTTCGCGTCAGTCCGCTTCGATGGGCGCTGTTTTGCCGCCGGGGAACTTCATTGCCCCGGCGGCATAGCGAGGAAACGCGCCTGCCCGGCTAAAGCCTCGACTCCTCGTCTCCTTGTCTCCTTGTCTCCTTGTCTCCTTGTCTACTTGTCTCCTTGTCTCCTCGTCTCCTTGTCTCCTTGTCTCCTTGTCTCCTTGTCTACTTCCTACCCCCTACTCCTCAATCGCGCTTGAAGCTGGAGTAGTCTGGCGTCCGGTATTTGCTGGCGCCCAGGCCGGCGATATCCAGCATCGCCTCGACTTTGAGCGGCAGGCCGAAGATCTTGATGAACCCCTCGGCGTCCTTCTGGTCGTAGACGTCTTCCTCGCCGAAGGTGGCATAGTCCTCACGGTAGAGCGAATGCGGCGAGCGCCGGCCTACCAGGATGATGTTGCCCTTGTACAGCTTGAGCCGCACGTTGCCGGTGATGTTCTCCTGGGTGGCCTGGACAAAGGCGTCCAGCGCGCGGCGCAGGGGGGTGAACCAGAGGCCGTTGTAGGTCAGCTCGGCGTATTTCAGCGCCACCTGCTGCTTGTACTGCAGCGACTGCTTGTCCAGACACAGCTCCTCCAGCGCGTCATGGGCCGCGTAGAGGATCGATCCGCCGGGCGTCTCATAGACGCCGTGCGACTTCATGCCTACCAGCCGGTTCTCCACCAGGTCGATGCGGCCCACGCCATGCTTGGCGCCCAGCGCGTTGAGGGTTTCCAGCAGGCCGATCGGCCCTTTGGCCACGCCGTTGATGCGCTTGGGAATGCCGCCCTGAAAGTCGATCACGATCTCCTCTGGCTCGTTGGGCGCGGCCTCAGGGCTGACCGACCACTGGTACATCGCCTCTTCCGGCTCATTCCAGGGATCCTCCAGCAGGCCCCCTTCGTGGCTCAGGTGCCAGATGTTGCGGTCGCGGCTGTAGATCGATTTCTCGGTGGCGGTGACCGGCACGTTGTGCTCCGCGGCGTAGTCCAGGGCGTCCTTGCGGCTGCGGATGGTCCACTCGCGCCAGGGCGCGATGGTGCGCAGCCGCGGGTTGAGCG
The DNA here is from genome assembly GCA_021463315.1 of Caldilineales bacterium. Lineage (GTDB taxonomy): Bacteria > Chloroflexota > Anaerolineae > JAAEKA01 > JAAEKA01 > JAAEKA01. The sequence continues at coordinate 1,311 of JAJTXO010000369.1, forward strand.
CCATGACGGTCAGCTCGAAGCGCACCTGGTCGTTGCCCTTGCCGGTGCAGCCGTGGGCCACCGCGTCGGCGCCCTCCAGCTCAGCCACCTCCACCATCCGCTTGGCGATCAGCGGTCGGGCCACGCTGGTGCCCAGCAGGTACTTGCGCTCATAGACCGCGCCGGCCTGCAGCATGGGGTAGAGGTAGTCGGTGATGAACTCCTCGCGCAGGTCCTCGATGTAGATCTTGCTGGCGCCCGAGGCGATCGCCTTCGCCTCCAGGCCGCCCAGCTCCTCGCCCTGGCCCAGATCGGCCGTGAAGCAGATCACTTCGCAACCGTAGTTGTTGCGCAGCCAGGGGACAATAACTGAAGTATCCAGGCCGCCGGAATAGGCGAGCACGACTTTATTGACAGATTGCTTGGGCATTCAAGGTTCCTTTGTGTTGGGGATTTTGGATCATCCACGGTCTGGCCGCGCCAGGTTCACCACGTCGCGCAGCATGGCCGCGGCGGTGCCGGTGGGGCCGCGCTCGTCGATGGCGATGAAGATCGACTCGAACAGGTCGCTCTCGAACAGCACGCCCATCTGCCAGCCGTCCACCTGCGCCAGCTTGTGCTCGCGCGGCAGCGCGACCGGCCGCACGCTCAGGTCGTAGCCGCCGTCGTTCCGTCGCTCGGCGACGCCCAGCAGGCGGACACGGCCGCCGTCGGGGCCGCTGGCGGGGGCGTTGGCGACGCCCTCCACCGGCTGCACGTCGCGCACGGTGCAGTCGAAGCCCAACACCGCGTTGGCCACGATGGTCAGCTTGTTGGCCGCGTCCCAGCCTTCCACGTCCAGCCGCGGGTTGGTCTCGGCGATGCCGCGGCGCTGCGCCTCGGCCAGCGCGTCGGCGTAGGGCTGCCCGGCGGCCATCTGCGTCAGGATGTAGTTGCTGGTGCTGTTGAAGACCCCCTGCACACGCCGGATCTGCGCGGCCACCAGGTCGCGCGTGCCGACGTTGACCACCGGCAGGCCGCCGCAGACGGTGGCCGAAAACGCCAGGCGCGCGTCGCTGGCCTGCGCGGCGCGGCGCAGGTCGCCAAAGCGCAGCGCGAGGGGCGCCTTGTTGGCCAGCACCACGTTCAGCCCGCGGTCCAGGGCGGCCAACACAACGCTGGCGGCCGGCTCGGCGTCCACCAGGTTCACCGGCGACGCCTCCAACAGGACGCCGGCGCGCACCCGGCCCAGCAGATCCAGCGCGGTGGCGCCGGGCGTCCCGCCGCTGAAGGAGCCGGCGTTGCCTCCCGCCTTCTTGTGCGCCAGCAGCGCGGCGGGATCGATGCCGTCCCTGTCGGCGACAGCGCCGCGGCTGTCCGCTGCGCCGACCACGCGGACGCGCAGGCCGTAGCGGTCAGCCAGCAGCTCGCGCCGGCTGTCCAACAGGTAGAGCAAGCGCTGGTGTACGTTGCCCAGTCCCACCAGGATCAGGTCGATGGTTTGCACGGTCAGCGTGGCTCCTCTTCTCCCCCGTCCGTGGGGGGCGTTGCCGCGTCCGGCTCCAGCGCGCGGTCATCCTGCGCTGGCTGGTCGCTGTTCCGGCGCTGATCGAACCAGCCCCGCAGCCGGCTCCAGGGGCTCTTCCCCTTGCCGGCCGCGGGGGCCACGGCCACGGTCACTGGCGGCTCCGCCAGCGGATCCTGGTCGATGAGCTTGGCGTGGGCATAGAGGCCCAGCACCTTGAGCGAGGCCAGCACCGGCGCGGCTAAAAATGCACCCAGGATGCCGGCAAAGCTGGCGCCCACCACCACCCCCACCAGGACGAAGAGGGGATGCAGCTTCAGGCTTTGTCCCATGATGCGCGGCACCAGGTAGTTGTTCTCGATCTGCTGGATCAAGGTGTAGACCAGCACCACGATCAGGGCAAACATCAGATTGCTGACCGGCAGAAAGTTAGATCCCTGGACCAGCGCCACCAGCACAGCCGGAATCAGCGCCAACACCGGCCCCAAGTTGGGGATAACCTCCAGCACGCCGGCCAGCAGGCCCAGCACCAGCGCTCCCGGCAGGCCCAACAAGGAGGTGACGATGAAGACAATGAAGCCAACCACCAGCGACAACAGAATTTGGCCGCGGAAGAAGCTTTTCCAGACCGTGTCCAGGCGTCGCCCCAACTCCTCCATTTCAGGGCGATAGGGGGGTAGAATCAGCTCATTGATCTTGGCGCCGAAATGTACGCCGTCCTTGGTCAGAAAGAAGATCAGAACCGCCAGAAGAAAGGTTCTGAACGCGGCCGACACCACACTGGAGGCAATGCCTACCGCGGTCTGAACGATGCCGCCGGCCGTGCGCAGGCCCGTGGTGAGATATTCGAACAGGGAGCTCAGGCTGGGCAGTTGGAATTGGCCGATGGCCTCCTCCGAAGAGGTTCGCATCTGCTCCATGGCCGCGGCCAGATCCAAGGAGAACCCGGCGAGGCGGATAGTCGGCTGGTTTTGGGCGATCTCAGTCGTCCATTTTTCCACCAGATCGGGCAACAAGAGCAACGCATCGATGATCGCACGCACACCATTGACGGTGGCTGGCGTCAGAAGCACCGGCAACAGCGCCACCAGGATCACCAGCAGCAGCAGGCATAGCGTTGTGCCCAGGCCGCGCGGCACGCGGTGTCGCTCCAGCCAGCCAACCACGGGCTGAAAAATGTAGGCGAAAACCGCGGCCAACACGATCAGCGGGATCACATCGCGCGCCAGGTAGAGCAACGCTATGAGGGTCAGAAGGCCGATCACCGTGACCAGGAGCTTCGACTCGCGTTTCCATTGGGTGGAGGCGCCAGGTTCTGACATAAGAATCGATCAACTCCTGGTGGTGTCAGGATCGCAAGGTGAGAGAGGGTGAAGTCCCAGGCCGAATTGCAGCTAGCACTGATTATAGCCAACCAGCCTGAAAAACGCCAGCGCTGCCCAAATCAACGCTCAATCGCGCCGCGGGGCCAGCCAGCGCAGCACCGGCTGTGGTGCATGGTCGGCCAGGAAATGCCACCAGGGCGCGGGATCGGGCGCGGCGGCCGGGTCGCGCAGATTCTGCAACATGGCCACCTCGTCGCAGCGGTGGAACTTGACGCAATAGACGCATTCGCTCCAGATCTTGGGCGTCAGATTCCAGCGATCGACGATCTGAAAGCCCTGGCGCTGGAAGAAGTTGGGGCGCAGCGTCAGCGCGCACACCTGCTCCAGGCCGCGCTGGCGGGCCAGGCCCAGCAGCTCGCCTACGATCTGGCCGCCCACGCCGCGGCTGTGGCAGTCCGCGGCCACGGCCAGCGAGCGGATCTCAGACAGCGTCGGCGTCAGCTCGATCAGCGAGCCACAGCCGACGATCCGTCCGCCGTCGTCGGCCACGCGAAAATCCTCCAATGCCAGCAGCACCTGCGCCTCGCTGCGCGGCAGCATCAGATTCTGCGCCGCAAAGCCAGCCACCAGGGCCGAAATAGCCGGAGCATCTGCTTCAGTGATAGGGCGAATGGTGATAGTCATGGGGGGGCAGAAGTCAGAAGTCAGAAGTCAGAAGTCAGAAGTCAGAAGTCAGAAGTCAGAAGTCAGAGGTCAGAAGTCAGAAGTCAGAG
>JAJTXO010000037.1 GCA_021463315.1 Caldilineales bacterium
TGGACCCGAAGCGGCCGGTGGCCGGGCTGGGCGTGGCGCGGCGCTGGCGACAGGAGGCCGCGCTGCGGCCCATCCTGGCCGCCTGGCTGCTGGCCTGCGCGCTGATCGCGGCGCAGACCTTCCTGCCGATGCTGGGTCGGGAGTGGCAGCCGCAGGGGCGCTATCTCTTCCCCGCACTGCTGCCCATCACCGGCCTGCTGCTGCTGGGGCTGGATCATTGGCTGCGTCTGGAGGCGCGGCCCGCGGCCAGGGCCGGCCTGATCGCGGCGCTGCTGGCCTTCACGGCGCTGGGGCTGGCCGTGAGCGCGCGCGTTTTGTGATCGGGCCACGCGCGGCCTGCGCCGCGGCCCGACGTTTTAGCACAAGCGCGCCTGGCCGCGTATAATGGCGTGTCTGAACGTCGTGGAACCAATCCGCGCCGTTGGTTGAGTAGGCCGCCGTATCGAAACCAACGCACCCGCGCCGGATGAGCAAGTTCAACCCTTGAACGAATCGATCCTCGAACAGCAACCCCAACCGCGACCTGAGCAGCGCATTGCCATCAACTCTGGCCTGCTGCTGCTGGCCTACGGCTTCCAGGCTCTGGTCAGCCTGGTGATCGTGGGCATTGTAGCGCGCTACCTGGGGCAGGCCGGGCTGGGGCGCTATGCCTTTATCATCACCTTCATCGAGCTGTTCACGGCCATCGTCGATATGGGCATGAACCGCATTCTGGTGCGGGAGATTGCCCAGGGCCGGGAGGATGCCAGCCGCCTGACCAGCGCCATCTGGACGCTGCGCCTGGGGCTGGCGCTGGTGGTTTTCCTGGTGGTGGCGGTGTTGGCCGCCAACAACGGCGATCCCTATCTCTGGCTGGCCACCATGGCCTTCTTCGTCGCCCAGGTGATCTACCTGCAGGGCGATGTGTTCGTGGCGATGCTCCAGGGCTACCAGCGCATGGAGTACACCTTTTGGGGCATCATCGTCGCCCAGGTGTTGCTGCTGCTCTTCACCTTGACGGTGGTCTGGCTGAATCTGGGGCTGGTGGCGCTCTTCTCGGCGCGCATCTTCGCCAACAGCGGTCGGCTGCTCTATCTGTGGCTCACCAGCCGTCGGAAGCGCTATGCCCAGGCCCGCTTCATGCCGGCCGTGCTGAGCGGGGTCGCGCTGGCGCTGCGCCAGGCGCCAGCCACGGCGGCGCTCTGGCGCCGGCAAGGTCGCGCGGCCGCCCGCTCCCATCTGGATCTGGCCGGCGCCCGGGCCATAAAGCATTGGCAGGACGCGGTTTTGGCCTGGCAATTGCTGGTGGAATCGCTGCCGGTGGGGATCAGCCTGCTGCTGCACAGCTACATCTGGCGCGCCGGCATTGTGCTCACCGTGCTGTGGCTGGGCAAGGAACAGGGCGATCTGGTGAACGGCGTGCTCTACGGCCCGCTGCGCGTGGTGCAGCAGATGCACATCTTGCCGGGGGCGTTTGCCGCGGCGCTGCTGCCCGCGCTGAGCCTGCGCGCCTCCAGCCGCATGGATGAGTTCGACGGCGCGTTCATCAAGAGCCTGAAGCTGTTCGTGACCCTCAGCTTGCTGCTCGCGCTGGCCTTCACCTTTCTGGCCGAGCCGGTGGTGGAGATCCTGCTGGGCAGCGAGATCGACCTGGCCACCGCGGAACAGGTGCTGGCCTGGCTGGGCTGGGTGCTGGTCTTCTATTTCCAGAACTGGCTGTACAGCGTGACGCTGGTGGCGCTGGGCCGGCAGAAATTCGAGACCCTTGGGCTGGCTGCCGGTCTGGCCGCGGGCCTGGTAGTGGCCTGGTGGAGCATTCCGCGCTTCCAGGCCATGGGCGTGGTGGTTGGGATCCTGGCTGCCGAGGCCGTGCTCTTTGCCGTGGGCACCGCGGCCATGTGGCGGCATTTTCACTGGCGCAGACTGCTCCCCTCGCTGATCAAGCTGATCGTCGCCTGTGGCCTGGCCGGGCTGGTCTTCCTGTTGGGCGACCGGCTGTGGGTCGCGCTGAGCCAGGCCGGCGTGGCGCCGCAGGGAACCATCGGCGCGATCCTGGAGATCGCCGTCGTCGGCGCGCTGGCTGTGAGCATCTTCGCGGTCGCGGCGTTGCTGCTGCGCGCCTTCGACGCCAACGAGCGCGAGGGTATTCGCCTGATATTTCGTATACCGCGAGGCAAAGCATGAGCAATCTCTATCCAGCGCCGCGTCTGCTGGTGATCGGCTTAGACGGCGCAACCTTTGATCTGTTGTTACCGATGATCGAGGCCGGCTGGCTCCCTACAATGCGGCGCGTGTTGGCGCAAGGTGCATACGGACCGCTGCGCTCCACCGTGCCACCCTTGACCGCTCCGGCCTGGACCAGCTTTCAAACCGGCCTAAATCCTGGCCGGCACGGCATCTTTTCCTTTCATCGGCGAATCGAGGGCGCTCAGGAGCGCGAGTTTGTAACCAGCACTGCCGTGCAAGCCCCGCGCCTGTGGCATTGGCTAGCGCAACAACAGCTTACCTGTGGTGTGATCAACTTGCCCATGACCTGGCCCCCTCCGTCCATGCCAGTAGGCGGCTATCTGGTCAGCGGCATGGAGACGCCCAGCACCGACCATCCGTTCACTGACCCGCCGCAGTTGGCCGATGAATTGCGCGCCATGGATTACATATGCGATCTGCGTGTCAAGCTGCATGAGCGAGATTTCCACAGCGTGGCCGGTATCACCGCGATCGCGCAAGATCTGCTGGAGGTATTGCGCCGCCGTGAGGCCGCCATCTTTAAGCTATTGGCCCAACGGCCCACAGACGCGCTGGTAGCGGTCTTCGAGACGCCTGACCGGCTGCAACACTGGGCCTGGCAAGCCATCGCGGAGGCGTTGTCCGGCGTCGAGGGAGCCAACACACCGCTACACCAGGTGGTCATGGCCTGTTACCGCGAGTTAGACCGGGTGGTGGGCCGGCTATTGGACGAGGCGGCGTCGCCTGATACCCACGTCTTTTTCGTGTCGGATCATGGCTTCGGCCCCTTGCACAGCCGCTTCCACGTCGATCAATGGTTGGCCCAGCAGGGCTGGCTAGCCTATGCAGGCGGCAGGGCCACGGTGCGCCAGCGGCTACGCGGGCCGTTGCAGCGTATAAAGCGAATCGTGCCGCGTCGTATCCTGCTTAAGGGTCGCCAGACCTTTGCTGTTAGCCGCATAATCAACTGGCAGCGCACCCGCGCCTACTCCGGCGCCACTATGGAGCATGCGATCTATATTAACCTGCGCGGCCGCGAGCCGGAGGGCATCGTTGCGCCAGACGATTCGGACGCCCTGCAACAAGAGATATTACAAGCATTGCTAGCTGTGCGCGACCCACGTTCAGGCCAGGATCAGCCGGTGGTGCTGGCCGCCTATCAGCGCGAGCAAATTTACCACGGCTCCTGTGTAGCCGACGCTCCAGACCTATTGTTCAGCTTGGCGCCGGGCTACGAGCCAACCTCGGAGTTGTCGTCCGGTAGCTGTTGGAGCAACGCCCACGACGAGGGCGCCGGCATCCACCAGCCGGTTGGCATCCTGATCGTGCTGGGGCCGGGTGTCACGCCCGGCGCCCAATTGCCCGAATACGATATGGTCGACGTGCTACCCACTATGCTCTATGCCCTAGGCTTGCCTGTCTCTACCGCGCTGGATGGCGCCATCGCTCAGACTGCCTTTGACACGGCTTGGTTAGCAGCCCATCCGCCGCTGTACAGCGATCAGCGGGAGCCAGATGAGTACCGAACGGCCTCTTCCCAGGCTTACCCTCTCGAAGACGCTGCGCAGTTGGCAGCGCGCTTGGCAGCGCTTGGCTATCTAGGTTAAGAGCCATGCGAACTTCAACTCGCCGTTTGCTGGTGATCGGCCTGGACGGAGCAACTTTCGACTTGATCCAACCCTGGATCGCGGCCGGCGACCTGCCCAACCTGCAGCGGCTGATGGCCGAGGGCAGTTGGGGGCCGCTGGAATCGGTGGTCCATCCCTTCACCGCCCAGGCCTGGACCTCCATGGTCACCGGCGTGCAGCAGGGCAAGCATCGCGTCTTCGACTTCTGGGAGCGCGACTTTGACACCTACGGCTTCCGGCTGATCAACGCCAGCCATCGCGCCCTGCCCGCGCTGTGGAATCTGCTCAGCCAGGCCGGCAAGAACGTGATCGTCGTCAACGTGCCGCAGACCTATCCGCCGGAGCCGGTGCAGGGGGTGATGGTCAGCGGCCGCGACACCCCCGGCCTGGACACGGCCTACACCTACCCGCCCGAGCTGAAGGCCGAGCTCGACCACGCCAGCTCCAGCCCCTACGTCATCGTGCCCAACGATTGGCTGTGGACGCAGCGCGGCCGGCCGGATCTGGCGCGGGCCGAGCTGCTGCGCGAGGCTGACGTGCGCTTCGACGCCACCTTGCATCTGATGGACACCCGGCCATGGGATCTGGTTTTCTTCGTGGTCAGCGCCACCGACGGCGCGGCCCACTTCTTCTGGAAATACCACGATCCCAGCCACCCGCTCTACGATCCAGCCGAGGCCGCGTGCTATGGCGACACCCTGCGGGAGGTCTATCGGCGCTGTGACCAACGCATCGGCGAGCTCTTGCAGCGCTTGCAGGGTCAACAGGATGTCAACGTGCTGGTGGTGTCGGACCACGGCCAGGGGCCGCTGGGGCCGCAGGCGGTGCATCTGAACACCTGGCTGGCCGGCCAAAATCTGCTGCAATTCCGGAATCGCCACAACAATCAGGCGACCCTGGGCGAGCGAGTGGCTATCGTCGCCTCGCACGCGGCGCAGCGCGGCAAGCGCTGGCTCTATCGCCAGGTGGGCTTTCAAACCTTGACCAAGCTGCGCGCATGGTGGCCCGACAGCCTGCGCACCCGGCTGGGCGCCGAGACCTTTTTCCCCGGCGTGGACTGGTACCATACCCGCGCCTTCAGCGAGGAGCTGCGCGGCAACATCTGGATCAACCTGGCCGGCCGGGATCCGCACGGCATCGTGCAGCCGGGCGTGGAGTACGAGGCGCTGCGCGATCAGATCGTCGCGACGCTGCCGGAGCTGACCGACCCCGCGACCGGCGCCCGGCCGATCCGTAGAGTGTGGCGCCGGGAAGAGCTCTATCACGGCCCGTTTCTGGAACGCTTCCCCGATCTGGTGGTGGAGGCGGAATACCCGGACGTGTTCAAGCCGCACGGCGCGTACACCGGCGCGAGCGCGGCCCGTCAACTGACGCCGGCCGAGCTGGGCCAGATCATCATCACCGGCTGCCATCGCTCCAACGGCATCTTCATCGCCTGGGGACCGGATGCCAAGCCGGGCGGCCAGGTGACGGGCGCGGCCCTGATCGACATCGCGCCCACCGTGCTGCATCTGCTGGGCCAGCCGGTGCCGGTGGAGATGGATGGCCACGTGCTGACCGCGGCGCTGGCCGGCTCTGCGGCCGGGCCGGTGGCCGCGGTCACCCTGGCCGAGCTGGGCTTCGACGGCGCGGGCGCGGAGCACAGCTTCAGCGACGCCGAGGAAGAGTATGTGCGTGAGCGGCTGGCCGGGTTGGGCTATCTGGGTTGAGTCGACCAGGCCCGGTCGGCGTTAGACCCAAGCCGGGCCCAAGCTGAGCAAGACCGACATCCAGGACTTGCGCAAAACGGGTCTCGATAGGGCGGCCTACTCGACCAACGTTGGGCGTAAGTTCTGGCATAACCATGAGAGATGGGTCATGATGGGTGATCTATGAATGACATCGACTGGTTCGGCGTGTTTTACAACGCCCTGTGGATTCTCGGTTTGGCCATTGGCCTGGCCGCGCTGAGCTATGCCGACTGGCGACGCCGGCTCTACCAGCCGCGGCTGACGCTGCGCCAGGCGCTGGCCCAGCCAGCGTTTCAAGCCGCCTGGAGCCTGGGGCTGCTGCTCTTCTGCGCCGGACTGGCGCTGAGCCGCGGCCCCTGGTGGCAGACAGCCGCCTGGGCCGGCCTGGCCCTGGCCTTTCTCTATCTGGGCGGCAGCGCGCTGCTGCGCGTCCGACGAGGTGTGTCATGACCAAGCCGCGCGATAGCGTGATCTGGGGCGCCATCCTGTTGATGGTCGGCGCCGGTATTTTGCTGTGGAATCTGGATATCCTGGGCGGCGCGGAGGCCGCGGCTACCTGGGCGATGGTGGCCCTGTTCGCCCTGCTGGGCCTGGCCTTCATCGTCGGCTACCTGAACCAGCGCGCGGCCTGGTGGCGGCTGATTCCGGGCTTCACCCTGCTGGCCGTGGCTGTCATCATCTTCCTCTCCGCGCGCGGCCTGCCGGCCAGTTGGGTCGCCGCGGTGCTGTTGGCCAGCATCACCCTGGCCTTTCTGGTGATCTATCTCAGCGACCGGGCGGAACGGTGGTGGGCGCTGATTCCTGCGGGCTCGGTGGCGGTGATGGCGGCCGTGGTGCTGCTCAGCACCCGGCCCACCGCGACGCCGGAGCTGCTGGGCGCGGTGCTGTTCGGCGGCATGGCGCTGGTCTTCTATCTGATCTACCTCCTGGCGGCCGAGCGGCAGCGCTTCGCCTGGGCTTTGGCGCCCGCGGCCGCGCTGGGCGTCATGAGTCTGGCCGCGCTGGCCGCCTATCTGGCGGCCAGTTCCCCCGCCCTGGCCGCTGCGCAACGACTGTGGCCAACGCTGCTGATCGTGGCTGGCGCGGCGCTGCTGGGCTATGCCGCGCTGCGCGCCAGCCGCCAGGCGGCGCCGGCTGTGGAACTGCCGGCCGCGGCCGCGCCAGCGGCCGCGCCTCTGGCCTCCGGCGCCAGCGTCACCACGATGACCGACGACGCGTCGCCGTCCAAAAAGCCCCGCTACGAGCGCTCCCCCATCACCCTGGTGGACGAGAAACCAGCCGGCCAGGCGGCTGGCGCTGCGTCCAGCGGTGAGGTCCCCGATATCTACGAGTTTCTCAAGAACGCGCCGCCCGAGGAGGGCAGCCAGCGCTAGACCAACAGCGCGCTCAGCGCCTGGGCGATCTCCAGCGCGGCCGACGGCCGCGCCAGCGCCCGGGCGCGCCTGGACATGGCCGCCAAAACCGGGTTGCCCGGCTCCAGCCAGCTCGCGGCCAGGTTGGCGATCTGCTCAGGATCGCTGCAATAGACCCCCACGCGATTTCCTTCGACATAGGCGACGTTGCCGGTCTCCTGGCCAGGCACGAAACCGTTCAGGATCAGCGGCAGGCCGCAGGCCAGCGCCTCGGCAATGGTCCCCGGACCGGCCTTGCTGACCACCAGATCCGCGGCGGCCATCCAGAGCGGCATGTTGTCCACATAGCCAGCGATGCGCACCGGCGCGGGCCAGCGCCGGCGGCTCAGGCGATCGTGCAGCGCCCGATTGCGGCCGCAGATCACGGCCAGTTGGCCGCCCTGCAGCGCCAGCGAGGAGGCCAGCGCGGTCGCGCTGTCCTCCAGCGCGCCCATACCCTCGCCGCCGCCCAGCAGCAGCACGGTGGGCCGCTGTTCCAGCCCCAAGGCCGCGCGCGCCTGATGGGGAATCGGCCTGGCCTGGGCAAAGCCTAGCCGAATGGGCAGGCCAGCCAACAGCACGCGGCTGGACGGCACGCCGGCCTGCTGCGCTGCCGTCTGCACCGCCGGGCAGGAGGCCACCAGCAGATCCACCGTGGGGCTATACCAGGGATGCGGCGCGCTGGCCAGGTCGGTGACCACGGTGGCGAAACGGGCCCGGGGATAGGCTTGACGCAGCATCCATTGCGGCGCGTGGTTGAACAGCGGATGCACCGAAACGTACAGGTCGGCGGGATTGTCGGCGACAAAACGACGCAGGCCAGCCATCTGCCAGAAGCGCGCGGCATGCGCCGTGCTCTGCCAGAGCAGCGGTTGGTTGCAGCAGCGGCCCATCAGTTGCCACAGCCAGAGGTGACGATCGACCAGGGGCTGATAGTAGGCCCCGGCGCGGCTGAGCGGCCAGGTTCCATAGCCCATGAACAGATCGACCATGCGGCATTGCACCGCATCGCCCTGAAGCTGGTTCAGCGCCTCGATCAGCGCGTTGGCTGAGGCGCGATGCCCCCCGCCGGTATCGGACATCAAAAAGAGGATCTGCTTGGTCATCGGTCTGATATGCGAGAGTCGAGGCTTTAGCCGGGCCAGTCGCCCCAGCCGGCTCAAGCCCCGCCTCCCATCGGCCGGCCGGCTCTAGCTGGGGGGCGTGGCCTCCTGCGCCTTGAAGAAGACCACCAGATCGCGCTCCTCGTAGCGCGCGCCCTGCACCGGCAGACCGGCCAGGATGCGCGGCAGCGCGATGTTGCGCTTCCAGTTGCCGATCCGGACGATCAATTCGTCGTTGGTGGAGCGGGTCAGCCTGATGTCGGACTTTTCGACGAAGGGCAACGGCAGGCGCAGTTGATAGGCGCCGTTGATCTTGCGCACCTCCTGGGAGTGGCCGGTGAAGAAGACCGCGGTCGGGTCCTGCGCCGCGTACAGCGCGTCGCCCATGCGCCGCAACATCGCCATCCCCACCACTTCATCGTCGAACCAGGGCACATCCAGAATCGGCAGCGGCGAAAAAGACTCCTCCACGAACTGATGATACTTGGCCTGGATATCCTTCCAGTTGGTGAAATAGCCGTCGGAGACTGTGGTTGGGATCATGCGGTTGCACACCACCAGATCGGTGGCATAGCCGTAGAGGCTGAGATAGGTCAGCGCGCGCTGCGCCTCCTTGACCACCATCTTCTCTGGGTTGAGCACCAGACGCATGGAAGAGACGGCCGGGTCGCTCAGCAAATCGCTGACGCGGTGGAGCTGCAGCACCAGATCCTCGATGCTGCGAAAGAGTTCCTCGTCGGGCAGCGGCACCTCCATCATGCGCTTGAGCATGGGGCCGGCCATCTTGACGGCCGCTTTCTGGAAGGGGATGATCTTGTCCAGATACCAGCGCGCCAGCTCGGGGAAGGCCAGCAGTTGCAACGTGGCGCCGGTGGGCGCACAGTCCACCACTACCACATCGTATTGGCCGCTTTGAGCCAGCGCGGTGATCTGCATCAAGCTGGCCAGCTCCTCCATGCCGGGCAGAACGCTGGTCTCCTCGGCTACCAGGTCGCTCATGCCGCGCCAGACGAAGACCGCGGAGATATACTCCTGCACCCGGCCCCAGTGCAAATCCATCTGATGCAGCAGGTCGATCTCTTGGCCCCACAGGTTAGGCGCCAACAGGGTCGGTTCGTTGCCGATGGCCAGATCGAAGGAATCGGCCAGGCTGTGCGCCGGGTCGGTGCTGAGCACAATGGTGCGGTAGCCCAAATCGGCACAGCGCAGGGCCGTAGCTGCTGAGACGCTGGTCTTGCCAACACCCCCCTTGCCGGTGAACAATAAAACGCGCATAGGCTGTTTCTCGCTGGAAATCGCTGAGCAAAGATGCGCCGGTCTGCACAAGGAGACCGGCGTAGGGGATTATACCACCCGCCAGCAGGCCATCCAAACGGGCTGATCGGCCTGCCGGCTTTTGCGGCGCCGGTTTTGACAAAGCATTGACTTGTGGGTATAGTGCCCCCCAAGCCGCCGCTGGCGCGGCTGCTGTTTTTTGAGTTCCTGACGCATGATCTGCATGGGCAGAAGTGCCTGTCGCCTGCATGTGGAGCATCCCCCCACCATGAATGAACTTGGGCAACTGCTGCGTGAAGCCAGAGAAAGCCAAGGCATCAGCCTGGCCGTGGCCGAGACGCAGACCCGAATTCGCCAAAAGTTTATCGCGGCCATGGAGGCAGAGGACTGGACTCTGCTGCCCAACGAGGTGACGACGCGCGGTTTCCTGCGCAAGTACGCCGGCTATTTGGGCCTGGACGAAGAGACCGTCTTGCAGCGTTTTCAGAGCCGCGGCAATCCTGGCACAGCGCTGCCCGCGACCGCGCCAGCGTTGGACCGCGAGGTGGACTATCGCCCCATCGAGATGGATCTGTCCTCGCCCCCTCGGCGATCTATCCCCTGGGGCTGGGTCGGCGCAGCCATCGTTCTGGCCGCGCTGTTCGGCGCGGCGCTGGCCATCTATTTCTTCCAACCAGGCTGGATAACGGCCGCGTTGGCCCTGCCGCGGTCGCTGACCAATCCTGCCGCAGTGATCGCGACCCTGCCTGCGACAGCACAGGAACCTACCGCCACCGTAGAGATCAACCGCATCACGGCCACGCCGACCGCCACCGAGGTCGCCGCACCCACCGCCACGGTCGCGGCCACACCGACCGCCGCGGCCGCGGCGACGACCATAGCCGCGACGGAAGTGGCGACGCCAACCCTGGCCGCGCTGGCAGAACAGCCGGTCGAGCGCGTCGTATTGGATCTGGCGCTGCTGGCCCGCTCCTGGGTGCGGGTGGTGGCCGACAACCGCGTGGCGCTGGAGGCGGTGTTGGAACCGGGCGAGCTGCGTTCCTTCGAGGCTGTCGAGTCCATCGTGCTGCGCACTGGCAACGGCGAAGGTGTGCAGGTGACGCTCAACGGCCAGACCCTGCCGCCGCTGGGCGGTGCGGGCGAGGTTGTGGAGATCCAATGGCGCATCGTGGATGGCGTGCTCGTCCAGTCCACCCCCACGCCGCTGCCTCCTGCTGCCCCTGCGGCCGCGCCAGACCTTGACGTCGAGCCGACGCCTGAGGACACGCCGACGCCCTAAATGACGCGGGTTGGCTCGGTCAGAGACCGGCCAAAGCGGCGCGACGTGGCGTGACGCGGGTTGGCTCGGTCAGAGACCGGCCAAAGCGCGAATCTTAGTCCTGGAAGTGCTATCCTGCAGCGAACCGGCAGCGAAGTCTGCGCTTCGCTGCTTTTTTGAATCGACCTACCCATGCCCAAATCCAAACACCAGCCAATCCACCGCCAACCGGCCTACTATCTGCTCACCCTGGGCTGCCCCAAAAACCTTGTCGACAGCGAAGGCATGGCCATGCTTTTGCAGCGCGACGGCTATCGGGCCACGGCCGACCCCGACCGCGCCGATGTGCTGATCGTCAACACCTGCGGCTTTCTGGACGCGGCCAAAGAGGAATCAATCGCCACCTTGCAGGAGCTGGCCGCCGGCAAACAGCGCCATCAGCGTCTGGTCGCGGCCGGCTGCCTGGCCCAACGCAACGGCGATGAGATCGTCCGCCGCGTGCCGGGGGTGGATGCGCTGTTGGGCACCCGGCGCTGGATGGAGATCGTGCCGTTGGCGACGCAACTGCGCGCGGGTCGCCGTGGCGAGCGCTACGCGCTGTTGGGCGACCCGGAAGCCGGCGACGATGGCGTCGTGCTGCGTCCGGGAACCCCCAGCGGCAGCGCCTACCTCAAGATCAGCGACGGCTGCAATGCGCCCTGCGCCTTCTGCTCCATCCCCACCTTCAAGGGCAAGCTGCGCAGCCGGCCGGCCGCGGCCATTCTCGACGAGGCGGCCCGGCTGGTGCAAGGGGGCGCACGCGAGCTGGTGATCGTCGCCCAAGACAGCACCGACTATGGCCGCGACCGCGGCGAGCCCGATTCGCTGCCCCAGTTGCTGGCTGCGCTCTGCCGGCGCACGCCCGATCTGCGCTGGCTGCGCCTGATGTATGCCTATCCCGGCCACGTCAGCGACCGGCTGATCGAGGTGATGGCCAGCGAGCCGCAGATTCTCCACTACCTGGACATGCCCTTGCAGCACGGACACCCCGACACGCTGCGCCGCATGCGCCGGCCCAGCAGCAGCGCCTGGGTCTACAGGACCGTGGACAAGCTGCGCGCGGCCATGCCCGATCTGGCCCTGCGCTCCACCTTCATCGTCGGCTTCCCCGGCGAGACAGAGGCTGAATTTCAGGGGCTGCTGGACTTCGTCCAGGCGGTGCAGTTCGACAAGCTGGGCGTCTTCAAGTTCAGCGCCGAGCCGGACACCCCCGCCTTCGAGCTCCCCGACCAGGTGGCCGAGGAGGTGAAGGAGGAGCGCTGGCATCGGGTGATGGCAGCCCAGCAGTCGATCTCGCTGGAGCGCAATCAGGCCCAGGTCGGCCGCCGGCTGGAGGTGCTGGTGGAGGGCAGCGGCCAGGTCGACGGGCAGGAGATGGGCGGATTGACCCTCCCCAGCGGCCAGCCGGTGACGCTGGCCCGCTCCTATCGCGACGCCCCCGAGGTGGATGGCCTGGTGCTGGTGCCGGGCCGGACGCTGCCGGCCGGCCAGATGGCCACGGTGACCATCAGCGGCGCGCTGGCCTACGATCTGGTCGGCGAGCTGACGCCGGAAATGCAAACGACCGGTCTGGACTTCCAGCCGGCCGTCGAACTGACTTTGATCTGATCTTCGAGCGAGCCTACCCGCCGATCAGCCGCGACCAGAAGCCGCGGCGCTCGGTTGCCGGCGGCTGCTGGGGCGGCGGATAGCTGGCAGCAGCACCCGATAGCGGCGGCGGCGCGGCGGGTGTCGCCATCGAGCCAGCCATCAGCCGCGCCACGGCATCCTCCAACACCCGCACCCGCGCTTCCATGCGTTCGCGATAGTCAGCCTGCCGGCGCCGCTGCTCAGCCAGTTCCCGCTCCAGCTCCAACATGCGCTCGCGCAGGCTGCCGGCCTCGCCCTTGAGGTTCAGGTTGTCCTGAATCATCACCCCCATCAGGTCGCGGCTGGCCTGCTGGCTGTTGAGGATGATCTGCTGGGTGTCGGCCATGCCCTGGATGGTGTCGCGCATGAAGCGCGCGGCCGGTGTCAGGCTCTCCACCGGCAACAGTTGGCCGGCGCTCTGGAATTCAGGCGCAACAAAGGCTTCTGCCGCAGGGGCAACACCCTCCGCAACGATTTCGTCCTCCAACGGCCACGGCTCGGCCGCAGGCTCGCGGCCGTTTTGGCCCAGTTGGCTCGCCACCTGCTCGTAGGTCCAGCCCTGTTCCAGCAGGCGTTTGACGCTGGCCAGCGTTTCCAGGTCATGCTCGGTGTAGCGCCGATGGCTGCCGCTCTCCTGGCCGCCGTCGCCCAGATCCAACAGGCCGCTGAAACGGCTGGACCAGCGGCGCAGCGTAGCCGCGCTGATACCCAGTTGGTCGGCCACGTCGGAGGGACGCAACAGCTGCGGATCGGGCGCGCCGCTGTCAGGCATCGTTCATCACCCGGTAGTCCGCGTCGATCACATCCTCGCGGCTGGTCGACGGCCCGGCGCCCGCGGCGCTGGCCGTCGGCCCCGCGGCGTCTGCGCTGTGGCCCGCCAGCTTGCTGCGATGCTCGGCCACCAGCTCCGGCGGCGCCAGCGAGATAAAGAGGCGAATCAGCAGCAGAAAGACCGCGATCTCGTCCAGTTGCCCCAGCACCGGGATCAGGTCGGGCAGCAGGTCGATGGGCATGATGAAGTAGGCCAGGCCCAGCACCGGCGTCATGGCTTTGAGCAGGAAGGAGACGCGCGGATCGCCGTAGAGACGCCAGGCCAATTGCCCGTTCTGCCAGATCTCCTGCAGAATGTTGTTGGTGTTCTTGTCAGTTGCTTCGGTCATTGTGTTGATCTGATCCTCGCATGGTAAAGTTGGCCGAGCGCAGAAACGCGCGCCGGCAGGTCGATCGGTTCGTGAGCGATTCGGGCCAACGCCAGCCATTATAGCGCGCGGCCAGCGATCGTGCAAAACGCTCAGCAAATCGCTCAGCAAGAAAAGCAGCCATGACAACCCTTCAGAGCAGCTTGCGCAACTACTCGCCGGCCATGCTGCGCGCCATCGCCGAAGCCAACGGCGTCGAGCTGGCCAGCAACCAGACCAGCCAGATGGTCGAGCAACTGGCCGCGCTGCTGCGCGATGCTGACCATCTGCGGGCCAGCCTGGTCGCCTGCACGCCGGCCGCGCAGCAGGCTTTGGCGAATCTGCTGCGCGCCGAGGGGCGCAGCCCGCGGCCGGCCTTCGAGCGCAGCCACGGCGCTATCCGGCCTGCCGGCCCGGCGCGGCTGGAGCGAGAACGCCCGCACCTGGCGCCGGCCAACCCGACCGAGGAACTGTGGTATCGCGGCCTGCTGCATCCGGCCATGGTCGAGACGGCGGATGGGCTGATGGAGTTCCTGTGCGTGCCGCCGGAGCTGGCCTTGCTGCTGCCACCGCCGCCGCCGGTCGAGCAGGTCTTTCCGCCGGCGCCGCTGCCGGCAGCGCCAGGCTCGGTCGGAGACCGGCCTGAGCGAGACGCGAGCGGCTCGGTCGGAGACCGGCCTGAGCGAGGCGCAGTCGGCTCGGTCGGAGACCGGCCTGAGCGAGACGCGGGCGGCTCGGTCGGAGACCGGCCTGAGCGAGACGCGGTCGGCTCGGTCGGAGACCGGCCTGAGCGAGGCGCGGGCGGCTCGGTCGGAGACCGGCCTGAGCGAGACGCGGTCGAGCGAGGCGCGGTCGAGCGAGGCGCGGTCGAGCGAGGCGCGGTGGCCGATCTGGCGCTGCATGAGCTCTGCACGCTGCTCTGTCTGGCGCAGGCCGGGCTGATCGCGCTGCGGGATCCGGCCGACCTGCTTTCATGGCAATCCACCTCGCTATACGAGTACCAGCGCCATTCGTTGCAACCGCCCGCCAACCCGGCCTGGTTGACGTCCGATGGCCCCGGCAGCCCGGCCGCGCTGGCGCTGGCGCTGGCCGTGGAACTGGGCTGGCTACGCGCCAACGGCCGGCGGCTGGCGCTGGCGTCTGCCCCGACGCAGGCCTGGCTGGGAGCGTCGCGCGCTGAACAGCGCGACCAGTTGCTGGCTGCCTGGTCCGGCTCCACACGGTGGAACGATCTGTGCCGCACGCCCGCGCTGAGCTGCGAGCAGACCGGCTCCTGGAGCAACGACGCGGCCGGAACGCGTCAGCGCCTGCTGCCGCTGCTGGCCCAGCTTCAGCCGGGCGCGTGGTACGATCTGGATGCGCTGGCCGCGGCCCTCCAGCGCTATGCGCCCGATTTTCAGCGGCCCGACGGCAACTACGACACCTGGTACATCCGGCAGCGGGGCGCGTCGGCGTTTCTGCGCGGCTTCGAGCACTGGGAACAGGTGGAGGGCGCGCTGCTGCGCTTCGTGCTGAGCGGGCCGCTGCACTGGCTGGGCGCCACCGCGCTGGCCGCAGCCGACGGGGCCGGCCTCCCTGCGGCGGTCAGTCTCAGTGCGGCCGGCCAGGCCTGGCTCAGCGGCGCGCCGGCCGACTCGACGCCGGAACCGGCGCTGTTGACCGTGCAGCCCGATTTCACGGTGCTCGTCCCCGGCGATGCGGCGCTGCTGGATCGCTTTCGCGTCGCCCGTTTCACCACCTGGCAGGGGGCGATGCTGACGGCCGGCCAGCCCAGCTTCACCTATCGCATCTCCCAAACCGGCCTGCACCGCGCCGCGCAGCAGGGCGTTGGCACCGCCCGCGTGCTGGCCTTCTTGCAAGCCCGCGCCGCGTCCCTGCCCGCCAACGTGGCCGCGGCGCTGGAGCGGAGAGGGGACGGGGAAGGGTGAACGATGAATGCAGAACGATGAATGCAGAACGATGAATGCA
>JAJTXO010000370.1 GCA_021463315.1 Caldilineales bacterium
TGGAGACGGTGTTGGAGACGGTGTTGGAGACGGTGTTGGAGACGGTGTTGGGGTCGGTGTTGAAGTCGGTGTTGGGGTCGGTGTAAGGGTCGACACATAGTTTACTACCAGGCGAGCTGCGCCGCTGGCCAGATAGTCGTAGGCCTGCCAATCGATATAGTGCTGGCTGGCGCTGGTGAAATCGATCAGAACGGCCAGGTTGTTGCCCGGCTGCCAGCCGGCCTGGCGCACAATTTCGGCCATAACCGGCGCGATGTCAGGCGATTGACTGGCGCCAACCACCGTAGTATCGATCACCCAGCGCGCCGAAGCAGCGGTACGTGGGCGCAAGTGCGGGTGCAGGTTGCCGGGGTTGAAATCGTCGGCCTGCGGCCTCAGGTCGCCCACGATCTGCACATCGATGGGCACGCCCGATTGGTAGCCCCATGGCCTGAGCTCGAGATAGGCCGACTGAATCGTCGCATTGCGGGGAATACGCACATCGCGAAACAAGAAGCCGCTGACATAGGGAATCGCACCGTTGTTCCTGGCCCCCATGCGCACCAGGTTCGTGCTGTAAAGCAGCTCGTTGGTGTCCACCCGGACGTAGGCATCGTCCATGCAGTGGGCTACTTGCCGCTGAATCGTGCCCGAGCTGGCTGGCGTGGCCGCGTTGGCGGGCAGGGGCGTCGGTGTTGCCACACAGGATCCGGTGGTCTCAACATACTCCAACTTAGTGGCGAAGGCATCTCGGAAGCCGTTGAAGGAAGTGTCATAGGCGTCGGCGGTGACCGGGAAGTTGATCGAGCGCGTGTCGCCTGTGATCAGCGCCGTGTTGCTGTCGAAAAGACGCACGCTGGCGCCCCAGTCATCGCTGCTGCCTCCGATGAAGGTGCTGTAGGCCAGGGTGTCCGCTGCATTACTCAGCACCGCCAGAAAGGCATCGATGCCGCCGTTGTAGATCCGATCGAGCGCATCGGCCGAAGTGGGAAATTCAGCCGATGTGGTCTCACCAGCGACGTGGGCGCGGCCGGAGTCATCGACGGCAATGCCCTGGCCGCGGTCCACGTTGCCACCGCCCAGGAAGGTGCCATAGCTCAAACTGCCCCCCGATGCTTCCAACCGGGCGACGAACGCATCGACCTGGCCGTTGAACGTGCGGTCGAACGCGTTGGCGGTGGTCGGAAAATTGCTGGAGTCAGTATCGCCGGTGACGTAGGCGCGATGGCTGCCGTCCATGGCCACAGCGTAGCTGACGTCCACGCCGCTGCCGCCCAGGAAGGTCGAGTACTCCAGACCGCTGCCGGTGTTGGAGAAGCGCGCAACGTAGCCGTCGGTGGCGCCGTTGAAGATTGGATCGTAGGCGCTGGCGGTGGTGGGGAAGTTGGAGGAGGTGGTGGAGCCGGTGACGTAGGCGCGGCCGCCGCCGTCCACGGCAATACCCCAGATCCAATCGCTAGCCAACCCGCCCAGGAAGGTCGAATAGTCGAGCCCGCTGCCGGAGGCATTCATGCGGGTCACAAAGCCATCCCGATTGCCGTTGTGGATGCGGTCGTAGGCTCCGACAGTGGTGGGATAATCGGTAGAGTAGAGGTAGCCGGCCACATAGGCTCGGTATGACGTGTCCACACCTACAGCCACGCTCTTATCCCACTCCGTGCCGCCCAGATAAGTGGAATAATCCAGCGCGCTGCCGGCTTCGTTGAGCCGCAGCACGTAAGCATCGCTGATCCCGCCGTTGAAGGTCCGGTCGTAGGCGTCGGCCGTGGTGGGGAAGTTGGCCGACTCGCTCCAGCCGGCCACGTAGACGCGCCCCAAGCGATCGACGGCTATGCTTTGGCTGCCGTCATCGCCACTGCCGCCAAAAAAGGTGGCGAACTCCAACGCGCCGCCGTTGACGCTGAAACGGGCGGCGAAGGCGTCCAGCACCCCATTGAAGGTGGCATCGAACGCGCCCGGCGTCACAGGGAAGTTCTCGGACTCGGTCCAGCCGCCCACCACGACCCGCCCGGCGTAATCCACCGCGCTGGCCCGGCCCACATCCTCGAAGAGTCCTCCCAGGTAAGTGCTGAACAGCATGCCATTGGGCGCGCGGCCAGCCTCGGCCGCGTCTGCCGGCTGCCATGCGGTGGCGTCGGCCGGCGCCACAGGAATTATCATCTGCCCAACTTCGATCTGGTAGGCCACGGGCGACTGCAGCAAGGGCAGCGCATAGCTCAACCCCAGCGCGCTCACCACCAGCGTATCGCCGTCGACGGCGACCGCGTCAGCTCCTTCCACCAGCAGGCGGATCGCCGGCACGGCCTGTCCCTCGCGCGCCGCCAAGCGCCAGGACCAGCCGCCGGCCACCGGCCCGATCTCCAGGTCGACGCCGGGGTAGAGATCGGCGTAGCGCGTGCGACTCCATACCGGTACTTCTGCTCGCCAATTAGCCTCGTCCGCACCGGTGAAATAACTGACACGCGTGTCCAGGCGGTCCAGCCCCTGCAGCGCAGGCGCCGGGTTGGCATCGGCAAAGCGCACCCTGATGTGCGCGCCGCGGCGGGTGGCTTGCGTCGTATCAGGCTGGTCTCCAGGCTGCTCCGGCTCCCACGGCGAACGTGCGCCGGCCGGCTCCAGCAGAGTGATCCAAAGCGCATCATCAGCCAACCAAAGAGCGCCCTGGCCGCCGCTCCAGAGCTGGAAGCGGGCGTCGGCCGGCCATTGACCAGTATTCTCCACGAACGCCAGCGCACCGTCGCCGATGGGCGTCAGATCCTGTTGGGCGCTATCGGCTTCTGCGGCAGCCAAAGCGCGCCGGCTTATGCCAAGGCCGTGCCCTGCGTTTGGATGCGCCATAGCGAGAATCCCTGCGGCCAGGATGACGCAGACCCATGCGACAGGAAAGGGGGTTCGAGCAAAAATGGATGGTTTCATCGGGGCACAGCTCCGGCAATTCAGGTGGATCAAACGGCGAAAACAGACAAATTTACCTGGCAGAAGTTGCGCTCATCGTCGGCGGCGCTGTTTCCAGGATACAAATCCGGCCAAGAAGATAAAACACGCCACACCCAACGCGCCTCCCTGGCCGGCGCCGCTCACATTCCGTTCGTCGGCGCCAGGCACAAACGAGCGACTGACAGGTGGGGCCGGCGTGTCGGTCGGCGGCGGAGCGGGCGTGTCGGTCGGCGGCGGCGCAGGCGTGTCGGTCGGCGGCGGCGCAGGTGTGTGGGTAGGCGGTGGCGCAGGCGTGTCAGTAGGCGGCGGCACAGGTTGCTGCTGCGCCCGCTGGTAAATCAAGCGCCGGCCATCAGCTATCACGCTCAACGGACGGCCCGTGGCCTGATTCACCAGCCGCACGCCCCACAGAAACGTCCCCGGCTCCAACTGCGGCAGGCCGGGCACATCATCCAGAGCAGTCAGGTTGACCTGCACGCTAGTGCCGAGGGTTGGCGGGGCAATAGCGAAGCCGTCGCGCAGGGAATCCTGTCCTGGCTTGTACAGAAACACTTCGAAGGCGTGACCGGCCGGCAAGCTGCCGGCCATGACGCTCCAGCGTAAGGTCACATCGCCGCTGCGCGTGTCGCCGTCGCCGGGTTCGAGCAAGGCGGCGACAACAGTGGCAACGATGGCAGGCGCATCCTTGGGCGTCTCTGCACTGGGCGCAGTTTGCCGTGCCGACAGCGTGGGCGTTGGGGTGGGTTGGCTGGGTATATTGGCTGCCGCCGCCGGCGTACGTGTGGAGATTGGCGTGGATGTGTCTACCGCGGTGGCCCGGGCGGGATCGGGAGGGGACGGGGACTCGACCGGGAGTGGCGCGACCGGCAGGGTTGCGACAGGCGCAGCGGTCGGTGCGATAAGGTCATTCTCGGGTGAAGGCGTTGCCCCCGCTGCTGCACTCGCCAGCGCAGTCACCGCTTGGGCTGGCGGTGCAGCGCCGGGCGTACGGCCGCCAAGACTCCACAGCAGGACCGCCGTCGCCAACAGCGCAACACCCAGCAGCGCGGCCACGCCGGCCAAACCCAGTGATCTCTTGCCCGTCTTGGACGCGGCGTCTGGGCCGCCGGCAGCCACAGGAAGGTTGGGAGGTTCAGTCACCAGCGGCGCCGGCTCGGCGCTGGCCAGCTTGCGCGAGGCCACCACGGCCGCGCGGCGCATCTCGGCTGCGTTGGCCCAGCGCTCTTCGCTGGCCAGTTGCAGCGCCTGGCGCAACAACATATCGCTGGCCGCCGAGGTCTTGGGCGCCAGCTTGGTCACCGGCGCCAGCGCAGCCTCGCCCGAGGCCCGTTCAGGCGCTGCGGTTGGGATGACGCCGGTCAGCAGGTAGTACAGCGTCGCGCCCGCCGAGTAGACGTCGGTGCGCTCGTCGGCCAGGCTGTCCGCGTACTGCTCCGGCGGTGAGAAGCCAGGCGTCACGGCCGAGGCGCCGTCGTAGGTGTCGCCCTCGGGGATGTACTCCTTGGCGATGCCGAAGTCCACCAGCACCAGGGTGTCGTTCTGGCGCAGCTTCAGGTTGCCCGGCTTGACGTCGCGGTGGATGATGGGCGGGTCCTGCGTGTGCAGATAATCCAACACGTCCAGCAGCTCGTCGGCCCAGCGCAGCACCAGCCACTCCGGCTGCGGCCCCTGCTGCTGCACCAGCGTCTCCAGGTCCTCGCCGGGGATGTACTCCATCACCAGGAAGTCGCGCTGGGTGTCGCTGAATATATCCCAGACCCGCGGCAGGCTGTGGTGGTGTAGCCGTTGCAGGTAGAGCGCCTCGCGGCGGAACTGGGCGCGCGCCTCCGGCCCGGCCAACCGCGCCACCTTGATCGCCACCGACCGGCGGTGTTGCAGGTCGAAAGCCAGGTAGACCGAGCCCATGCCGCCGCGGCCCAGCTCGCGCTGCACCTGGTAGCGGCCTACGAAGATGGTGTTGGTGCGGATTTCGTC
>JAJTXO010000371.1 GCA_021463315.1 Caldilineales bacterium
CACGGCCACGTTGGGGGTGAGTCAGGTGGTGGCGGACAGCCATGGTTTGACCGGCGCATTGAGTGCCCCGAATGAAGCGCCCGCGATCGAAACACCAGCAGTCGCCCATCAGGAAGGAGCATTGACGCCGGAAGCTCCGCCCGCGGCATTTGGCGTGGCAGGGGAAGCAGCCGTCGACCCGGACGGCAGGGAGATCGAGCTGGCTGAGGGCCGGATACGGCTGGCGTTGAGGCAAGCTGCACCGGCCGCCAGCGTTCGCTACCAACCCCTGGCGGCTGAAGAGACCGGATCGCCCTTTGGCATCGGCTTCGAGTTGTCGACAGAGCACGGCGAGAAGCTCTCTCCTTCGTCTGCAATCACTTTGACCCTGGACTACCGCGACCTGGCTATGCCATACCGGGCGGCGGCAGAAAGCCGGCTGGCGCTGTTCATGCAGCAGCCGGTGGACGACCAGGGAACCCTGGCGTGGCGGCCGCTGGCTGGCCGCGTCGACCTGACCGGCAAGACGGTGACCGCGATGGCGCCCGGCGTGGGGCGCTTCATGCTGGCCACCACGGCCGCCAGCGACGACGGCAACTTCACCTTGCAGCCAGGCGGGGGGATGGCCGATTACCAGGTCAGCCTGGCCATGGGCAGCGCGACCGCCAGCTACCCCTTCGCCGTGCCGCCGGCCAAGGCTGGCCCCGCGCCTGACCTGGCGCTGAACTACAACAGCCTGCGGGTGGACGGCGTCAGCAACCTGCGCAACAACCAGCCGGGCTGGGCCGGCATTGGCTGGAGCCTGGAGACCGGCTATGTGCTGGAGCGCATGGACCAGACCGAGCTGGGCGACCTGACCGGCGGCAACTCGCAGCTCTTTCTGGTGCTCAACGGCGTCGACGGCCGCTTGATCCCCGTGGACGGCCAGCCCAACCAGTTCGTGCTGCAAGACGATCCCCGCTGGCGCATCGAGCGGCTGGTTTCATCCAACACCAGCCACCCCGATACCCAGCGCGAGTACTGGCTGGTGACCACGCCCGACGGGACCACATACCGCTTCGGCGGCGAGTTCGACGCCGAAACCGGCGCCGACCTGAACTCGGCCTTTTATGTGCCGGTGTACGACTTTGCCCTGTGCAGTGCGGTAGTGTACGGGATCTGCAACCAGGTTTGGCGCTGGAACCTGGACCGGGTGGAGGATACCAACGGCAATGTGGTGGTTTACAGCTATACCCAGGAGACCAACTGGTACTCTAGCCCGAGGATACCGAATTCGGTGCATCCCTACAAGCTGGTGCAGTACGTGCGCGGCGGCTATCCGGCTGTCATCGAGTACACGCGGCGGGCGGGGGACGGCAGCGCAGCCCCCACGGCTCGCGTGGCGTTCAGCACCGCGCCGCGCTGCCTCGACCCCGACACGACCGGGCTGTGCGACTGGCCGGCCGACTACCCCGACACGCCGGCCGACCTGGCGTGCAGCGGCAGCGGGCCGTGCGGTTCGCAGCAGCCGACCTTCTGGATCACCCAGCGGCTGAGCCGGGTGGCTACTTCGGTCTGGGACACGGCCGCTTCAGCCTGGCGCGGGGTGGACCGGTGGGATTTGGCCTACGCCTTCTCTGCGCCGCCGCCCTACACCGATCCGACCTATGGCTTTCCCATCCCCGACGACCCGTTGCTGGACGAGGCCTACGGCCGCCACCGCAAGCTGGAGCTGCAGAGCATCACCCGCCGCAGTCCAGACGGGACGCAGAGCCTGCCGCCGGTGAGCTTTGGCTACACCTTTCTGCAGAACCGGCGCAACTATGATTTCAGCCGCCAGATCTATCCCATGTATCTGAGCCGGCTAGTCAGTGTGACCAACGAGCTGGGCGGCGCGGTCAGCTTCACCTATGCCAGCGATTGCCCGGCCGCCGTCGGCGACGGCATCCGCTCGCCCTACGACTGCTTCAAGACCGACGCCTACGTGCCCAGCCAGACGCCCGACTTCGGCATCTGGATGCGCTACAAGGTGACTGCGCGCACGGTGAGCAGCAGCCTGGGCGGGCCGGCGCAGACCAGCACCTACAGCTATGGCCCGCACGTGTCGCACTACGTCGACGACAACCGGCTGATCAGCTATGGCGCGACCTGCCCGACCCAGGATCCCTTCTGCGCCAAGGACTTCTGGTTCGAGATGCGGGGCTACAACATCGTGACCGTCACCGGGCCGGGCGGCGCAGTGACGGAGTATCGCTATCACCGGGGCATGGATGGCGACGGTTCGGTCAGCGCCGGCTGGACGTGCGTGTCGGTGGCGCGCTCCGACGGGACGCCGCTGCGCGACCACAACTGGCTGCGGGGACGGCCCTACGAGGTGCGCACCTGGAACACGGGCAGCGTACTGGCCGACCGGCAGCTCACGAGCTACACAGCCGCGCTGACCGCGGGCAGCGATCCGGTGGACCC
The DNA here is from genome assembly GCA_021463315.1 of Caldilineales bacterium. GTDB lineage: Bacteria > Chloroflexota > Anaerolineae > JAAEKA01 > JAAEKA01 > JAAEKA01. The sequence goes on from JAJTXO010000371.1 coordinate 2,425, forward strand.
ACCCCAACCGCCGCCGCCAGCGCCGCCGATCTGCGGGGCCTACACCGATGCAGCCCATTTCGTCGCCGTGGATGAGACGAAGCGTTACACCTACGACGCCGGCGGGGCCAACCCCAAAGAAACGCGCAGCGTCTTCAGCTACGACAGCTATGGCAACGTAACACGCGAGACCCACTACGGCGACACCGCCAACCCGGCCGACGACTACCTGATCGATCGGGCCTTTTTCGCCAACACCAGCGCCTGGATCGTCGACCGCATGCAGTGGCAGCGGGTGTTCGCGGGCAACGTGCGCTCAGCCGACGGCACGGAGAAGGCCATGGCGGCCTTCGGCTACGACGGGCTGGCGCTCTTCACCGGCGTTCCCGTCAACGGCAACCTGACCACGGCCGCCGCCTACCACACCATCTCGGCCAGCTACACAGACCCGGCCACCTTCTACACGGCCACGACCCAATACGACAGCCTGGGCCGGCCGACGGTGAGCACCGACGCCAACGGGCGCAGCACGACCACCAGCTATCACAGCGTCTACGGCTATGCCGAAACCGTCAGCAACGCGCTGGGACATGTGGCGATCAGCGTGGTGGACCCCGGGACGGGCAACCTGCTGCAAGGGACCGACGCCAACGGCCGGGTGACCAGCCACGAGTACGACGCCTTCGGCCGGCTGCTGCGCACCTGGCTGCCGGGCGAGAGCCAGGGCAGCCACGCGGCCACGGTGGAGGCTAGCTACACCCTGGGCAGCGCGGGCACGCCCAGCCGCATCAGCGTCAAGCAGCGCCGCGACGCGGGCGGCGCCGCCACGCCGGCTTACTTGGAGAGCTGGCGCTTCTTCGACGAGCTGGGCCGGCCGATCCAGGGCCAGAGCGCGACGCTGGCCGGACAGGCGGTGCTGAGCAACACCCGCTACGACGCGGCCGGACAGATATGGCAGAGCAGCCTGGCCTACGAAGTGGCCGGCGCGCCGGGCAGCTACTACACGCCCGACTGGAACCAGCCCAAGAGCGAGACGCTGTACGACGGCCTGGGGCGCGTGACGCAGGTGATCCAGCCGGCGGGGACGACCCTCACCAGCTACGACGGCTGGACGACGATCGTCACCGACGCCAACCTGCACCGGCGCGCTTACGACGTGGACGCGTTTGGCCGGACGGTGCAGGTGCGGGAGTACATGGGGACGGGGCCGTACACCCTGTACGCCACCACCAGCTACAGCTACGACGTGCTGGGCCAGTTGGCGCAGGTGGCCGACGCGGCCAACAACGTCACCAGCATGGCCTACGACCCGCTGGGGCGCAAGACGGCCATGACCGACCCGGATATGGGATCGTGGAGCTACATCTACGACGCCGTGGGCAACCTGACGTCGCAGCGCGACGGCCGCAACCAGTGGCTCTATTTCGAGTACGACGCGCTCAATCGGCTGGTTGCCAAACGTCAGGACAGCGCCAACGGTGCGCTACTGGCCGAGTACCTCTTTGACGCCGCGGGGCAGAAGGGGCTGCTCTCGCGCAGCAAGGCGTACAGCGCCGAAGGCGTGGTTGAGATCTATAACGTTACCTACGACGCTCGCAATCGTCTTACACAGCAGAACTGGATTGTACCTGGAACCGGCGGCGGTGTGTTCCGGCTCGATCACGCGTACAATGCAGCCGACCAGCCGGCCACGCTGCGCTACCCCGGCGGGACGGCCGGGGAGCAAGGCGAGTTGGTGACCACCGGCTACAACGCGCTGGGCCAGGTGAACTCGGTGAGCGGCAGCGGCGTGTCGTATGTGTCCAGCACCACCTACAACGCGCGCGGCCAGGTGGTCGAGCAGCGGCTGGACACCGGCAGCAACGGATTGACGCGGCAATACGTCTACGACCAAAGCACCATGCGCTTGACCACGATGCGGGCCGGCGTGTCCAGCCCATACACCAACCTGCAGAACCTGTCATACAGCTACGACGCGGTAGGCAACATCGCCAGCCTGGTGGACGGCGTCAACAGCAGCCAGCGCCAGTGCTTCCAGTACGATGCGCTGGACCGGCTGACCAACGCCTTCACCGGCAACGCTGGCTGCACGGCCTACGCCACCGGCGGCACGGGACCGTACAACCATACCTATGCCTACAACGCCATCGGCAACCTGACCAGCTACGCGGGCAACGCGTACACCTACGGCGACAGCGCCCACAAGCACGCCGTGACAGGCGCCTACGGCAACACGTACGGCTACGACGGCAACGGCAACCAAACCACGCGCACCATCGCCGGGACGACCTACACCTTCACCTTCGACTTCGAAAACCGGCTGACCGAGGTGAAGCAAGGCGCGACCAGCCTGGCGACCTTCCTGTACGACGCCGACGGCAACCGGGTGAAGGGAACTGTTAGTGGGACGGCCACCGTCTACATCGCCGGCATCTACGAACGGCAGGGCGCGGCCTATACCAGCTACTACGAAGGC
>JAJTXO010000372.1 GCA_021463315.1 Caldilineales bacterium
CAGTCGCCATATTTGGAATTGCTGGGAGCTAACAAAGAGACCGGACACAAGCTGTGTCCGGTCTCCGGTTTAACTGGCGGTGTTGACCATCAGATCAACAGGGGCCTCGGTCTACTGGGCAGCGGCCGGGGCATCTGGCCGCACCATGCCGGCCATGTCCACGGTGACCCGCTGGCCCAGGCTGCTCAGCGTGTCGTAGAGGAACTGGAGCACATACTTGCCGTTGTGGACAAAGGCGCCCGGGTCCTTCTGAACATACTGGTAGTTGTAGGCCGCCTTGAGCAGGCGCGGCGTCCAGGAGCTGAAGCCAGGCTCCTCCTCGTTGCGCACGCCATCGCCGTTGGTGTCCTCGAAGAAGTAGGGGTAGGCGTGGGAGTCGTAGAGGATGCCCTTGCCGATGATGGTGGTGGCGTAGTCCTGCATCGCCGCGTACACCGCATCGTTCATGGTCTGGATCTCGCCGTCGATGCCCTCGGCGGCGTCGCCGTCGCCGTCGTAGTCGGCGGTGGAGAGCGGCCCGCGGATATCCTGCATCGTCTCGACGCCAGCGTGACAGGTGAAGCACTTGTCGGTCTGGACGCTCAGCTCATGGGTGGCGTGGCAACTGGTGCAGTTCTCGAATCCCGGGACGTGGGTGAACTGGCCCAGGTAATCCAGGCCTGCGAACTGGTAGGCGCCCTGGACTTCGTTGCCGAACAGGGTGGCGCCGGCCGCGAAGTAGTGGATGTTGGAGAAGCGCAGCGCCTTCTCGGGCACGGTGTCCTCTTCCAGCCCCTTCACCGCGTTGTCCACGGTGACGGCCGAGGCGCGTCCCTGATGGCAACTGATGCACAGATTGCTGTCTGTGTCGGCCATGGTGACCTTCGCGCCGCTGGGGAACTGCACTTCGGCGATCTCGTAGCGGGCATACTCGTCGTAGTCGGTGTGACAGGTGCTGCAGAGCAGGCCGTTGGAGGGCGCCATGGAGGTGTTGACACCTTCGGCGATCCGCTGCGGCAAGCCCTGGGCCTGATGGCACTTGACACATTCGGCCGGAACCACGCCATCGGCGTCCCAATGCCGGAAGGCCTCTTCCGAACCGGCGAAGTGGCCCGGATCGTTGCGGGTCAGGTCGGCCACTGACACCGTGGGGGAGATGACCGTGCTCAGATCGTCGATGGAGTCGTAGAGCAACTGGATGATGTACTTGCCGTTGTGGGCAAAGTCACCCGGGTCCTTGCTGGCAACCTGGTAGTTGTAGGCCGCCTTCAGCAGTCGCGGCGTCCAGGACTTGAAGGCGTTGGGATAGATCGCCTCATCCTCGCCCGTAACGCCATCGGCGTTGGTGTCCACGAAGAAATAGGGGTAGGCGCTGGGGCTATGCACGATGGATGCGCCAGCGAACTCAGTGGCGTAGACCTGCATGGCGCCGATAAGGATTTCCTGCAGGCCAGCAACCTCCTCGAAGACGCCCTCCTCGACATCGCCATCGCCGTCGTAGTCCGATTCCGATCCCTGCAAGCGCACCTGCTGGAAATCCTCGGCAGCCTTGACGTCGGTATGGCAGGTCTGGCACTGGTCCAGATTCAGCTCCAGCGTGTGCGAGTCGTGGCAGGTGCTGCACGTGTCGAAGCCCTGGACGTGCTCGAACTTCACGTCGTAGGCCTTGCCATCGTACTGGTAGCCACCCATGGCCTGGGCGCCGTACTGGGTGGCAGCGGCGGGGAAGTAGTGGATGTTGCTGAAGCCCAGGTCAGCGCTGACCTCATCCACGTTTTCCGTCAGGCCAACTTCCTCGATGGACGCATCGACGCTGACCTTGGACTCGAGACCCTGGTGGCACACCATACAGCGCGCCTCGTCGCCCAGGTTGGCGATCTCGACGCCGGACGGGAAGACCACACTGGTCTTGTGGATGGTCATCTCGTTGTGGCAGGCTGCACAGGTGACGGTCGTGCCGGTGGGGACGCTTTCGGCATTGACCACGCCTGGCTCGCTGCCGTCGGCGCCCAAGAAGTCCAGATAGCCTGTCTCGCTGTGACACTTGGCGCAGTCGGCCGGAATCGCCGCGGGATCTTCACCGTCCCAGTGGGTGAAAGCGCCCGACGTGATGTCATTGTGGCCGGAGTTGGCCCACTGCTGCTCGAAGGGAACGTTGGCGACCACAGGCTCAGGGCAGGCCTGAGCTTCGGGACAGGCCACGGGTTCGGGGCAACTAGCTGCCTCGGGACAGGCCGCGCACTCAGGACAGGGAACCTGGGTGGCGGCTGGCTGCGGCGCTGGTTCGTTGCCGGCGCAGGCTGCCAGTAGCCCGAGCGCCAGAACCAACAACGCCAAGAGGATGAAGCGCTTCATAAGACGAGTCTCCTTCTCTGCTGCGTTGCACACCCTCATCGGTGTGCGGCTTATCCGACTGTGCAGGAATGGGTTCGCGAGTTCCATCCTGCGCTGGCAACTAGATGGGGGGGGTGAATTGAAGAATCAGACTTTCGGACGCCAATCACAGATCAGAGGAAACGCCATACAACCACAAATCGATAGAACAAGAGCGGAATCAAACGGCGGCTTGTCCAGGAAAAAAACGTCACGATCATACTACTACCAAGTTCACGCTGGCGCTATGATCTACATCATATTCTGGGGGGCAAGCGCGCCGATCGTGGGGGATTCACCCCATGCCAGACTGCGCCTTCTGCGTCACTGGCATTCGTTCTATTGGGCACAAGATGGGGACAACACCCGATTGCATATTGTTTCACTTCCTGATATGCTGGTAGCTACAAGACTGCTTCTTTTTTCACAATCTGATTTTTTGCGTCGCTGGTTCGAGCCAGGCAGACCACGACGGCCAAGGAGACCTGTGATGATGCCCATACCTGCCGAAGAAATTGCCCCCATTCTGGGTATGATGGTGCTTCGCTTCGGCGTGCCCATGGCGCTGATGCTGCTGCTGGGTCGCTGGGCTCAGCGCGCTGGTCGTTGGCAAGCCTGATTGCCCTGGCAACAACCCATGATGCCGCCCCTGGAGGATGTCATGCGCCTCAACCCGCTGTCTGTTCGCAGACATATGCTCCCGGTCGCTGTGGCAGTGGCCGGTCTTTTGCTTGTCATGCTGTTGGCGCCCACGCTGGCCAGCGCTGATGAGTTGCCGCCGCTGGAGTCCGATCCCAATCAATGCGCCCTGTGCCATCAGATCGAAGTGCAGGATTGGCAGAGCTCGCCCCATGCCGCGGCTACCAATGCCATCGAGAACGCCAACATGGTCTGCGAGGAAGGACAGGACTGCTCGGCCTGTCTGACCTGCCATTCGACTAATTTCAGCCCCGAGACCGGCGCCTACGAGCACACAGGCGTCACCTGCGAGGCCTGCCACGGCCCCCTGGCCGAAGGCCACCCGGAAGAGGGCGCGATGGCGCTGAGCGTCGACTCGTCGGTCTGCCGCGATTGCCATACCGACACCTTCGAGGACTGGAACGCCACGCCGCACGCCCAGGCCGGCGTGCAGTGCATTGGCTGCCATCGCTCGCACACGCAGAACCTGCGCCTGGACGATCAGGCGCTGTGCAAATCGTGTCATCGGGAGCAGTTGCAGGATGGAGGCCATTTGGCGCACCTGCGCACCGGCCTCGACTGCGTCTCCTGCCACACCTCGCCGGCCAGCTCGCCCCATGTGGCGAACGGCCCCTCGGCGCCGACCCATCAGTTCGCCGTCAACACGGCCGTCTGCGCCGATTGCCACAGCGACATCTTCCGCGGCGCAGCGGCCAGCAGCGCGGCCTCGGCCGCGCATCCGACCGGAGCTGTAGCCGCCACGCAAGGCAGCGGCGCGGCCAGCCCTGAAGAGCGCGTGGCTGAGCAGTCGCTGGCCCGGCGGGTCACCCAAACCTCCGTCGTTGCCCTCGGTATTGGCCTCGGCATCGGCGCCCTGGCCGGAATCGTCTTCATGCTGGCGGCTGCGATCCTGATCCAGCGCCCCTGGAAGGGTAAGTCATGACCACCCAACAACCGCTTTCCCGACGTGATTTCCTCAAGGCGGCCGGCGCGGGCGCAGCCGCTGTCACGGCCACCTGCGTGCTGTCTGGCCCAGCCAGTCCGGCCCTGGCCAGCGGCGCAGGCTCCGAAGATGGCTGGGGCATGCTGATCGACGTGACCCGCTGCAACGGCTGCCAGTCCTGCGCCCTGGCCTGCAAAGCAGAGTACAACCGGCCCAATCCCAAGGCCGAACCGACCGCGCTGAGCAGCGAAGCCTATACCTTCATCGATCTGCGCCCCAATCCCGACGGCGGCGAGACCATCAACGTCAAACGGCAATGCATGCAGTGCCAGCAGCCAGCCTGCGCCTCGGCCTGCACCGTGGGCGCGCTGCGCAAAACTGCAGAGGGCCCCGTGGTCTACGACAGCAACAAATGCATCGGCTGCCGCTATTGCCAATACGCCTGCCCCTTCGGCGTGCCAACCTATGACTGGAACAACCCACTGGGCTTGATTCACAAGTGCCAACTGTGTGTGGAGCGGCTGGAGCAGGGCGAGATGCCCGCCTGTGTGGCCAGTTGCCCGGCCGGCGCGCTGCGCTTTGGCCGGCGCTCCGACCTGCTGAAGCAGGCCCATGCGCAGATTCGCTTCAACGAGGGCCGCTATATCGACCATGTGTATGGCGAATACGAAGCGGGCGGCACGTCGGTGCTCTATCTGTCGGGCGTGCCGTTCAGCCAGCTTGGGCTGCCGGAGCTGGGCGAGCAGAACATCTCGCACTACGCCGAAGCCGTGATGAAGAAAACCCCCGTGGTCGCCGCCAGCGTAGCCACCCTGGCCACCGGCCTCTATTGGCTGCTGAAGCGACGGGATCTGAGAATGAGCGAGGCGCAGGTGACACTGCCCCAGGA